>JAYKIK010000189.1:0-3819 GCA_035284725.1 Synechococcus sp. | reverse complement strand
GTCTGGGTATCGCTCCCAGTCTCCTCCTGGCATCCGAACTTTGTGGAGGGGGCTATACCAGTTTGAATCTATCTTCCACGGATGGAAGCTCGCTCAATCCACACTTGTGTGTACACAGTAGCCCCTTAAGGGGAGTATATTTTTTGGCGGCGATCGCCATCTGCCTGCAAGCCTAAACAGTGAGGTCAAAACTTGCTGCTATTTTTCTGGGCCGTTGCTCCTTGGTGCTGAAATGGGGGTAAAATTCCTGCCAAAACCCCGAAGAAGTTTGCGGAGAGCTATGTATTCCCAGCGTCAACCAGTAAACTGAGAACATTGGCAACTCAGCGTAAAACATTGGTAGGCTGCCCATGAAACTGCTCTTGGTGGATGATGACCCGATTTTTCGTCTAGGCTTTTGCACTGCCCTAGCCCAGGAAACGGATTGGGCGATCGCCACTGAGAATTTCGATACCATTATCGGCGGGATTCCTCCCCAGGATTTCGACTTGATCCTTTGTGATCCCTCCTGGCAAGGCGATCGCCAATGGTTACGGTACCGAGATTTACAAATTCTTTATCCCAACACGCCCCTGGTACTCCTCACCGCTCAACTGGATCCAGAACGGATTTTCCAGGCGAAACGGGACGGCCTTGCCGGTTATCTCCCTAAGGGGATGGCGATCGCCGCCCTACTACCGGAACTTAGCACCATTGCCACCGGAGGCACAGTTTGGTCTCGCATTCCTACCGATAAAAACCAAAACCTTTTAGCGGGGATGCGTCGTCGGGGCTTACGGCAAATTTATACTTCCCTTGAACGCCTAGAAGGATATCTTGCCCAAAATGATTTGGGTCCCTTGTATCGCTTGGTTTTTTCGGGACAACAACGGGAACTGAAAACGGCGGCCTGGCTGCTCCGTACCTGTCTTCCCCAGAGCGCTGTTTTACTTGAAACCCATGCCCCGGTGGTTAATAACCCTCCACCAGCAGGAGGCGCGATCATGGTGACACCTCCCGTAAATATCACAACCACTAACACCCGCTGGCAGACTCTCCTCGAAACAACCTTTGCGAAACTCAATGGCCCCCTCGCAAACACCACCTCCACCAGTCTTGCCCTCGAAATTTTGACCCCGGCAAAACGCCGGGAACTGCTCTACATCATCCTGCAACAGTTAAACTTTATTTTTAACGATCCCCAATGGCAAAGTTTGTCCCCTGGGGAATTTCAACGTCAGTACCAGCGAAGTATCCGTAACCTCTGGAAATTCAGCGCCCAGGAATTTATCGGCCGTTACAATCTCACCACCGTCGCAACGGACAACCTCCTAGAACTGCTCAATCAAGTGGCGATCGCCAAGGCCGCAGAGCTCGAACAGAAACTCCCCCAAAGCTGTGAACTTTTCGCTTATCTTCTCCGGGCAGAACCCCTAACCATCGATAATGTGACCTACCGCTTGGAAGCGCGAGAAGCCATCCTCCGGAGCCAACAAATTCTCGAAAATCTGCTACTGACCCTGGGTAATGAAATCCTCGGATTTGCCCTCAACACCTTGCCAGAACCCGATTTGCTCAAGGCGGAAATTTATCACCCTACACTCCGTTCCTCCCGGGACATTGCCCGTTTCCGGAATAATTTATCCTGGCATGACCGGCTCCGTCAGTATTGGCTTGAACCCAAGGCGATCTTTGAAAGTCAGTATCAGCTCCTAAATTTTGGCCCCTCCGGCATCAGACAAACCATCATCCACCAACTCCGTTACCAAGATCTAGCAAATCTCAAAGGTATTCCCTGGGCTGTGACGATTCTTTTGGAATTACGGGATGCCCTGGCGCCAAGGGTAAGGGCTGTGGTGTCCTGGTTAGGAGAAGTTGTGGTCTATCTTTTAACCAATGTGGTGGGACGTGCCCTCGGATTAGTTGCCCGGGGAATTGCCGACGGAGCTGGCAGTAGCTGGCAAAATTTACGCAGTCGCCCCAAAGAACTGAGCAATATCGTTCGAAAAAACTCCTGAGGTTCCCTAAGCAAATCACTTTATTCTTGAATCGTGTGCAAAAAACATAAAGATGTTATGATCGGGACTTGCTACACGATTTTCTACCATGGCTTACCGTAACCCTGCCCCCACCGTTGATATCATCATCGAATTACAAGACCGGCCCCATCGTCCCATTGTTTTAATTGAACGCAAAAATGAACCCTTTGGGTGGGCAATACCGGGGGGATTTGTGGACTATGGGGAGACGGTGGAACAAGCCGCTAAACGGGAAGCCCTAGAAGAAATTTCCTTGACGGTGCAGTTGGTCGAACAGTTTTGTGTCTACTCCAATCCGAAACGCGATCGCCGCCAACATACAATCAGTGTAGTGTTCATCGCGGCAGCAATAGGGGAACCCAAGGCAGCGGATGATGCAAAGACCGTCGGGATTTTTCAGCCCTGGGAACTGCCTGGTAATCTATGTTTTGATCACGGGCGCATTTTGCAGGATTATTGGTCTTACCGCCATTACGGGATTCGTCCCCGCTTTGGTGCCTAAGGCTTTCCCTATTCAACGTTGTCTATTATCCCAAATTTCTAACTTTTACTCATGGAAAAGCAAGTTATTCAAACCACCCAAGCCCCCGCCCCCGTCGGCCCCTACAATCAGGCGATCGCCGCTTCAGGCAAAATGCTCTTTTGTTCTGGTCAAATTGCCCTTGATCCTGCCACTGGGCAAATTATCGCAGGAGACGTACAAGCCCAAACTAAGCAAGTAATGGCTAATCTTGAAGCAGTCCTGAAAGAAGCAGGGGCCACCTGGGAAAGTGTCGTCAAAACTGGGGTTTTTCTTAAGGATATGAACGATTTTGCCGCAGTTAACGAAATCTATAGCACCTATTTTAATGAAGCCACAGCCCCGGCCCGAGCCTGTGTGGAGGTCGCTCGCTTACCCAAAGATGTTTTGGTGGAAATTGAATGTATTGCCGTACTTTAGGCTGATTTTTAGATTTTTTTCATGGCTTTTAACAGTTGAATTTCTAGGTTAAATAACCCAAAGAAAAGCCTCCAGTTTCCAAATGGAATGGAGGCTCTTTTTTATTGAAAATTTGCTAAATAGATAGGCTGACTTTTGGAAAGCTTAAATCCATGAGTCAGCAAATGGGGGGGATTTAGTAACGGTTAGAGCTGTAGGAACGACGACCCCGGGAACGATCGCGATCGCCTTTGTAGCCACCATCACCACCGCCTTTGTAGTTGGAACGACGACGGCCACCGCCACCACCTTTAGTGGGTTTGGGTAAACCGGTTGAAGTGCTGACCTCAGGGACCTCCCAATCTTCATTGAGCCATTCAGGGGAGTCGTTGTCATACATCATCTGTAGCACCGCTGCGGCGATCGCCTGGGGATCATACTCATCACCCAAACGCTTCACGATGGGTAGGAAAGAAGCCATCCGTTCACCAGCGAGGGATGACCGTACCTGGGATTCCAGACGGGTGATCCGTTGGGCCTCCACCTCGGCACGACTAGGAATGGTAGAAACCTTCAGGGACTGTTTTACGCGCCGCTCAATTTGGCGTAAAAGGCGACGATCACTAGGTTCTACGAGGGCGATCGCCGTTCCAGTTTTACCCGCACGACCCGTCCGTCCGATCCGGTGGATATAGCTTTCGGTATTATCTGGCAGATCGTAGTTGATCACATGGCTGAGGTTTTCCACATCCAGGCCCCGGGCTGCGATATCGGTGGCGACGATCATTTTGATCTTGCCTTCTTTAAAGCGACGGACGAGTTTTTCCCGTTGGTTTTGGTTGAGGTCACCATGGTATTCATCGGCACTCTGACCCGCTTCAA
>JAYKIK010000188.1:0-4689 GCA_035284725.1 Synechococcus sp. | reverse complement strand
CGATGTAGGGTCGCAATTGGTCACGAATTTCGCTAATCTGGCTCATGAGGGTTTGCTTGGTTGTATGCTAACTCCTATCAAACCCTCTCCCTCTATTCTTTTCAAGTTTTTGTCCTGTACTGAGAAATTAGCTACAGAAAATAGGTTTCAAGAGTTTCCTGGAGGAGATGTAGATTATCCTGGCTATAGTCATACCGGATGGAGGATCTTGGCTCAATATTTTCAGCTAATCGGCGGAGATGATCGGGAATTTCTGTCCAGTCGCGATAGTGGGACTGGAGACCCCTGAGGATCGGAAAAATGACCGGTGACGTCAGCACATGGGGATTCGCCCCCCGGGGAATCAGGGGATAATCCTGCAGCAGATGAAATTCCATGGTGGGAAAATTGGCGATCGCCTGGGTAATTTCCTGACAACAGTGCCGGGTAAACTCCTGGGCGAGGAACCTTTGGATAGAAGGTTGTAAGCCAAAATGGGGTTCACTGTGGGCTCTTTTTTCTAGGAGAAAACGCCGTTCGAGGGAACGCACCGCATCCCAGACCTCACTGGCAAAGGATATGGCATGGTGGTAGTTGCTCTGGAGTTGTTCGAGGGTGATGGGTTGCCCCCAAAGCATCAGCCAATAAAGCACTTCCTGTTCGGGATTACTAATGCGACAGGTAAAGCTATAGAGAATATTGCGCAGGGTATTGCCACCGATGACTGTTTCCTGGTTTTGGAACTGGGCCACGGAGCCCCCATACCATTCTTGAATCCCCGCCGCGATCAACCGCAGTTTGAGGGGATTGCCCCGATAGGTGTCGACGAAGGCCTCCCATAGCTCTGGGTTGCGGAGGTTATATTCCTGAAGAATTTGCTGGGCTACTAGATTACTTAATCCCTCTAAGGTAATGGTTGCGACATGGGGATTGTCCTGGGCGAGGGCTTCAATGGAGGGAGAACTTTCTTGGGAAATCACCACAACTGCGCCGGCAAGACTTTCAGTGGCGATCGCCTCGAGGAATTCCACATAAACTTCATATCGAGGCTGGTAGTTCCCTGAAAAACAATCGCTGGCAAAAAGCTGCTCCCAATGGTCAAAGACGAGGATGCGGTGGTGTCGCTTGAGATAATCCCGGAGGTGGGCGATCGCCCCATCTGTATTTTCCCCAAGGCCCCACTGTTCCTGGATGAGCGTAAAATTAGCCGCAAAGGATAACTGATCACTGAGGTTACACCAGAGTGCTTTTTCCTGGAGATCCTCATGGCCCCGCAAGACTTCACTGACCAGGGTTGTTTTACCCAGACCGCCCCCCCCTAAGACGAAGACCAAAGAAATATCCTGATCCCGGAGCTTCTGGGCCAAATTCCGGATCGTCGACTCATGGTTATAAAAAAGATGCTTGTTTTTTGGAATCCCCCGGTAGGCTTGGATCACGATCTCTGGGGCCGGCTCCAGTTCAGGATTCAAAAAGCCATTGGGGGTAATTTCCTCGACCACTGCCTTTTCGGCGTCCGATAACTTTTCGTAGCCCATGGTGAGCGCCAACTGGAGAGAACGAATGCCCACCCGTTGATTACAATAGCGGCCAATACGTTTCCAGAGATCCGGGGCGATCACACGCTTCACATAACCAGGGGAATAGCCATCCACCTCAATGTCCTTTAGCTTGTAACCTTCCAACGCTCTCAACAACACCTCTTGACGTAGACCATCCATGGGTTCTCCATGTTGATGACTAAGCCAGATACAGAATTTTAGTAAGGTGAGATTGGTCATAGAGTCATAGGGTTGTCATAAGGGTGAGTTATAAAAACCGCCAAAAGCTTAAAGCGTATGATTTTCGAAGGGACACTAAGTAATTATGTCATAGTGTGTCTGTATTTCTTTCGCTTACTGGCGTCTCTTGAAAAACTTATGAATAATATGAATTTATGAATAATATGAATTTATGAACCTGTGGATAGTGTTGAGTTTCGCAATATGTTTCTTGGCTTAAAAAAATGTGAATACAGCCCAGGAAATCTGTAAAAAAAGCTTGATATGCTTTGGTCATCATCGACTTTAGATAAAAATCAATCTTGCATCTGAGTAATTGGACGCAAAAATAGATATATTTCTTTTCTAGAGGATTTCTTGGGGTTGTTCAATGCCACTGGGATAACGAAACTTGATAACCTACTCCTGATCAAAAGATTGACCTAAAACGTTGGCAAATTGCTCGTCTCAATTCAAGCTAGATAGACCGATGCCATTGGGACAAACATAAATAGCGTCAATGGTTGTACCACAGATGCACGCACTGTCTTGGATCAGGTCCTTTAGTTGATTAAAAAAAGCGGGATCCTACCAGTAATGGGGGCAAAAATGAAACCTACGGGAGATAAAAAAGTTTTTTTTCATGGCCATTAAAACAAAGCAATTATGCTTATTTAACTGCTTTTTTGCTTGGGATCTTTCTTAAGATGATCGTTTTTTTCTGGATTTATGGGTGAGATATTGTTTAGAACAAACAACGGACAGTAAATACCTCATCAAAATTGCCAGGCGCCACCTTTAATCCGAGGCTATGCTTGGTGCGATCCTGTCTCTATTGAATACCCCTAATCTATTTCGCGGTGGTTAGCCCTGATGGTGTCAATTTGAAGCATAGCAAGCTTCAACCGAGCTGGGATTGTTTAAACAAAGGGTGGCGATCGCCTCGGTATCGGGGAAAAATCCCTTAGGATCGAAACAGTCTTGAGCAAGTAAATCAATTTCACTGGAATAAGTGGGGAATCTATGGACATCAGTGCAGCATTACCGGCTTTTGTGATCACGTTGCGGGAAGGCTTTGAAGCGGCCTTGGTGGTGGGTATTGTGCTGGCCTGCCTCGCTAAAGCCCAACAGACGCAATTGCAAAGGTGGGTTTATGGGGGAATTTTTGCGGGTTTGGGAGCGAGTGTTCTCGTGGGTTGGGGTCTCTGGGGGCTATTACTCCGTCTGACCACCGGGGATGGGGTCTACACGCCGGTTTTAAAACAAATTTTGGAAGGAAGCTTTGGGGTGGTGGCGATCGCCATGCTCAGTTGGATGCTGATTTGGATGACCCGCCAGGCAAAATCCCTCAAGTCCGAGGTGGAAGGGGCACTCCAGGCGGCACTCCAGGAAACGGAAACGGCGGCCTGGGCAGTTTTTTCTCTGATTTTTATTGCGGTGCTGCGGGAAGGATTTGAAACAGTAATTTTCATCGTTGCCCAATTCCAAGGGGGCTGGCTGATGCCGAGTTTGGGGGCGGTCTCTGGGTTAACGGTGGCAACGGTGCTGGGGGTTTTGCTCTTTGCCCTGGGAGTCCGGATCAATGTCAAATTGTTTTTTCAGGTGATGGGAGTTTTGCTACTGCTGATTATTGCTGGCCTCGTGGTGGGGGTGCTGAAACATATCGATGGGGCGATCGCCTTTTTTGTGCAGGTGCAACCCCAGTATCAAGCCCTCTGCATTTCCCCCGCGGCCTCCTGTGTGTTGGGAATTCAGCTCTGGGACTGGTCGGAGATTCTGCCGGATAAACAGTTTCCGGGGATTTTACTCAAGTCTCTCCTGGGTTACCGGCAAAAGATGTACCTCGCCCAGGCGATCGCCTATGTCCTCTTCCTCGGTTCCGTCGGGACAGTGTACCTCTATAGCCTCGGTTTGCTGCGTAAACCTCCCCAGGCTTCCTAGGGCCGATCAAAAACTGTTCGCAAACAAACGAAACAGCTTGGGCCAATGGCGATAATGGCGGCAACCAAGCTGTTTTATTGTGGCTAAATGTTGCCGTTTCTTAGAACACTGTCTTTAAAAATTCGAGCAGTTCAGCCCAGGATTTCAGATCCGCTTGGGGGTCATAATCATCGGAATCCCACTTGGTGAAAGAATGCAGCCCACCACCATAGATTTCCATATCGTAAGTTACCCCTGCCTTATTTAAATCTGTTGCCAGGGCCGCCACCTCTGCGATGGGTGAGACAGGATCCGCTGAACCGTGGAGAATCAACATCGGCCCCTGGGTTTGGCTGTAGTCTTGGCCTTCTGGGAGTGCTAATCCCCCGTGGAAGGAAATGAAGCCATCGAGCTCAGCCCCGGCACGGGCCAGCTCCAGCACCGCCGCACCGCCGAAACAATAGCCCATGATCGCCACTTTTTCCGGATCAACCCCATCGAGTTGCTTGGCCACTTCAAGGCCGGCCAATAACCTTTCGCGCATTAGTTGGCGATCGCCATAGAGTTTGCCGCTTTCCGCCTGGGATTCTGCCACATTTTTCGGGCGTACCCCTTGACCATAGAGATCGAGGGCGACGACGGTGTAACCCTGGGTGGAGAGCATATTGGCCCGCATTTTTTCGTAGGTATTGAGGCCATCCCAATCGTGGATCAGTAAAACAATCGGCTGATTATTCCCAAAGCCTTCATTTCGGGCAATGTACCCTTCAAAGGGTTGATTCTCAATTTCGTAGACGAAGGGATTTGCCGTCACCTGGGCTTGGGCCGGTAGATGGAGAGAGGCACCGAGGAGGAGCGGCAGACTCCATAAGTAACGTTTAGACATTGTTAACTAACGATAATTTTTTTGAGAGTATCAAGTGAGTAATGATAAACGCCAGTTGCGTAGCAAATCAATGCTGCCATTGACTCTAAATCTAGCAAATAGTGCCATGGTCAAGTCCACCATGTGAACTGATTTGGAAACAAC
>JAYKIK010000187.1:0-5421 GCA_035284725.1 Synechococcus sp. | reverse complement strand
CACCAGGCGATCGCCGAAGCGATTGGTTCAACTCGAGTGACGGTAACGCGCCTCCTTGGGGAACTCCGGGAGCAGGACATGATCTCTATCTATAAGAAAAAAATCACCGTCCATGATCCTGTCAACCTGAGCCAACAGTTCGCTTAACGCTAAAGTAGAAAAGTCATAACTTGCGTGTTCGGATGTCACCTTTTTGTTAAATGACCAGTGCTTTTGTACTAATCTTTTCGGTTCTCATTTTGGGGGGCATCTTGGCGGCACTGGGCGATCGCCTCGGGAGTAAGGTCGGGAAGGCACGGCTCACCCTGTTTAACCTGCGGCCCAAGCAAACGGCGGTGGTGGTTACGGTGATCACAGGGACAGTGATTTCAGCCAGTACCTTGGGGCTGCTTTTTGCCTTGAGTAAGTCCCTGCGGCAGGGGGTTTTTCAGTTAGACGAAATTTTGGCAGAGCGACGTCAGGAACTGTTGGACGTAACGGCGGAAAAGGAAAAAATCGAACAGGAGCTCAAGACAGCCCGGGCAGATCGCCTGGAGGCAGAACAAGATCTCCGAGACATTGAAGCGAAATTCGAAGCGGGCCAAGCCCAACTCAGTCGCTTTCGAGGACAGGCCGCAGAACTCCAAGCAGACATCCAAGCCCTCACCAGCGAGCAAGGTTCTCTCCGTCAACAGCGCGATCGCCTCCAAGCCCAAAGTGACACCCTCCGTGCCCAACTCAATCAGCAAAATACCGTAATTGAAGAGCGTTCCCAACAGATCGAAGCCCTCGAAACCCAACAGCAGGAACTCCAGACAGAGATCAATGACCGGGATGATCGCATTGCCCAACTCGACCAGGCGATTGCCCAAAAAGATCAAGTCCTGACGGGGTTAGAAACGCAGATCGGCAGCCTCGAAGAACAGATTGATATTCTGAGGGCGAGTTATCTAAACCTGCGCAGTGGCAATGTCGCCCTCACCACGGGACAAGTTTTAGCCTTTGGGGTGGTGCGGATTATTGATCCCCAGGCCGCCACCCAGGCAGTGGATCAACTCCTTCGGGAAGCCAACCGTAACGCGATCATCGCCACGGGGGGGATGAATCCAGATTTCGAGGAACGGGTCGCCCAGATCACCAACGCCCAGGTGCAACAGCTTCTGATGCAAATTACCGATGGTCGAGATTATGTGGTGAGGCTCCTCTCAGCGGGAAATTATCTCCAAGGGGAAGGGGCGGTGCAAGTGTTTGCCGATGCGGTTCTAAATGAACAGATCTTCCGGGCCGGGGAAATCATCGCCACCCTATCCCTAGAGGATCTCAGTGTCCAAAATCCGAGTGCGGCAAGGCGACCAGTGGATTTCCTGTTGGGGGCCGCTCAGTTTCGGGCACGACGGGCCGGTGTCCTAGGGGATATCCAGGTCAAGGATGGTAACGTGAGCCATATCATCAACTTTGCTGAAGCCCTCAAGAATTCTCCAGAACCCATTACCGAAATTCGGGCGATCGCCACCGAAAATGCGTTTACAGCGGGGCCCCTCCGGTTAGAATTAGTGGGGCTCAATAACGGTAGAATCGTCATCAGACAGTAGGATAAGCACCCCATGACCGTTTACCTCGGGTTTGACCCAGGCCGCGATAAGTGCGGTATTGCCATTATGGATGACCAGCAGCTTTTAACCCATGCCGTGATTCCTGCTGACCAAGCCCCCATCACAGCTCTGGAATGGTGCCAAAAATACAGCGTTTCCCTGGTGATCATGGGTAATCAAACCACGGCCAAAGAATGGCAAACCAAATTACAGGCCGTGCTCCCCCCAGCGGTGGCGATCGCCTTGGTGAACGAACGCAACAGCACCCTCGAAGCCCGCAGTCGTTATTGGCAGATGTATCCCCCCAGTTTTTTCCAAAGGCTCCTTCCCCAGGGCATGCGTCTCCCCCCCCGGCCCATCGACGATATTGTGGCAATTTTACTGGTCGAGCGCTATCTTCACGGAAATCCCACCTAGATAGTCTGGATTTACTTTGCCAGTATTTTCTCGATCAGTTGGATCAGTTCCTTCAGACGTACCGGCTTACTGACATACTCATTCGCCCCCGCCCGGAGACAGCGTTCCCGATCCCCTGTCATCGCTAAAGCCGTGAGGGCAATAATTGGTGTTCTGCCAATTACGGGATCCCGCCGAATCATTTCAATCGCCTCTAAACCATCCATTTCCGGCATCTGAATATCCATCAAGATCAAATGCGGTTGCTGAGCCTGGGCTGTTTCAACCCCTTCCTTACCATTGACTGCGACAAACACTTGATAGCCTTTCGCTTTGAGATAATCCATCATTGTTGTGATATTGGATAGTTTATCTTCCACCAAAAGAATCGTCTTCTGGGTTGTCGGCATCTGGTCTGGTTCAAGGGTTGTCATAGGTTTTTGCAAGATCTATGTAATAACATCGACATAAAATGTGGGACTACGTAGGTAGATGTGATCAAAGTCACTGAGAAAACTCCATCGGGACTTTAGGATTCTGGTCCTGAGCATCACACGGCAGCTTGATCCAAAAGCAACTGCCTTTACCCGGTGTACTGCTCACCCCCACTTCGCCATGGTGCGCATTAACAATATTTTGCACCAAAGCTAAGCCTAGGCCTGTACCATCATACCGGCGATTCAGGGCACTATCGATCTGGGTAAAAGGCTCAAAAATCTTCGATAAATCACTCCTTTGAATACCGATTCCTGTATCAATTACCGACAGACATAGGAGACCCTGCGTTGACCCAGCCCCTAGAATAACAGATTTGTCTCCTAGGAATTGAGGCGAGGCAGAGTCAACATTACTTTCTTTCTGTTGTAGAGCCTGATGATTTTGTAATTCTGCCTTTAATGTCACGTTACCACCGTCATAGGTAAATTTCAACGCATTGTTTAGGAGATTGATCAGGGCCTGGAGTAAGCGCCGCTTATCAACTGTGAGGGGCAGCGCATCAAAAGGAATATCCCGATGGAGCGTAATTTGCTTGCGGGCAGCGAGTTCCTGGACAAAACTCAAGGCATCATCACAGACCGTCACCACGTTTGTCGGTGCGAATTCAAATTCGATGTGTTTATTTTCCACCTTCGCAATATCGAGAATGTCGTTGATCAGTTCGAGGAGGTGGGCACCACTTTTTTCAATGACCTGGAGGATTTCCTGTTGTTTCGGGGTCACAGGGCCATAGATTTCTTCTTCTAAACTTTCGGCGAGGCCTAGAACCGAATTTAGGGGGGTGCGTAGTTCATGGCTCATGGTGGCGAGGAAGTTGCTTTTGGCGCGGTTGGCCTGCTCGGCGATTTCCTTGCTTTGGCGGAGTTCTGTTTCGATGCGCCGACGTTCGTTGATTTCCTGGAGGAGAGCTTGGGTTCTATCGGTGACGAGGGTCTCAAGGTTATCGGCATTGTCCTGGATTGTGCGAAATTGTTGCTGGAGGGTCGATAACATCACCTGAAAGTTATGGCTCAGGCGATCGAGTTCGAGGATTTGGTGCTGGGGCAATCGGATGATTTCTTCGGTGTGGAGACGTTTGTGGACATTGGTGGTCATCTGACTGAGCTGGTTGAGGGGACGGGTAAGCCATTTACTCACGGCGGTAGCGGTGGCGATCGCCCCTAGGATGAGGAGCCAAACAATCAATAGGCTGTAGGTATAAAACTGGGAAAGACTTTGGATATAGGGCTTTACGGTCAAAATGAGCCACAGATCAGCTTCTAAGCTCGCTTGTCTCAGGGGTAGTACCTGGAAAGCAAAGGCTTCCTCCCAAATAGTCATGGCGGATTTACCAAAGGAAGCGATCGGTAAGGCGATCGCCGTTTCACCTAGGAGGGGTTGAATTTTGTGGGTGCTTTCCTGCTCCCAGACGGTGCCCTGGGGTTGTTCGTTGAGGGTATCAAAGAGAATCTGGTTATTTCTGTGGTTAATGAAAACACCCCGGAGGGTCTGGGGGCTCACCTTATCGAAGTTCTCATCCAGAATATTTTTGACAATCTCTAAATTGATTTCTGTCAGGAGATAACCCGGTTCTCGCAGGGAAAATAAAATGCCATTCAGGTTAAATCCTTCCTGAATTTCCCGGGGGATCGGCACCTTACGGATCTCAAGAGTTAACTGATTATCAAAGGTATATTCTTTTAGTAAATCTTCAAGTTTTTTGATTTTTAAACTGTTATCAACATTTGTTTCTGGGACATCTAAACCCTCCGCTACAGAGAAACTTTCGACAAAATTACCGTCAGGATTAAATAAAGTAATGCTCTTAATTTCTGGGTAGATAGACAATACATTTTGGATGGCGCTCGTCGTATTTCCACTGAGATCAGGGTCTAAGCGAATGAGATTGGCAACAATTTCACTGGCTTGGGTATAGTCTTTTTCTAAATTGATCAGCTCTTGGGTAATTACCTTGGCGGGCAAAGAAAGGGTCAGGTCCATATCCTGCTGCATTTTGAAAAAGCGTTCATGGGCACTGAGGACCATCAGAGCAAAGACTGGGACAATGATAAAAGCCAGTAAGACATCAAAAATAACCTGCTGTAATGCTTTTGAGGATCGGTAGCGTAGTCTAATCCCAGGAATTTTTTTGAAGGGGATACAAATAAATAGTAAGCTGGCAATCAAGGCATTAAAAACACCATTGCCAGCCTGTTTTAGGGCAACGGCAAAAGCGGCTTGGAGGCTCATCCCAAGGGGAATTTTATAAAAAAACAACACTAGGGGAATGCCAAGAATAAGCCAATATAAAGCATCATAAAAAACAATGCTGTCTTGCTTTTTTCCCCAGCAGTAAATGACAAAGAGGGCCTCGACGGTGAAAATAATGATGGCATAGGGATGATTCCAGAGAACCGCCGTGTGGAGGCTGGCGATCGCCGCCGTGACGATTCCCCACAGGGGCCCATAGAGATAGAGAGCAATCCAAGCGCCAATGGAGCCAAATAGAAAACTAATTCCAAAAAAAAGATTGACCGGAAAATAGTTCCCCAAATAGCTGGCCAGGATTAAAAACAGCAAAATCAAAACATCATAAAACCGTAGCTTTTGCTGATTAATCTTGATGGGTTTAAGGTTGATTTTTTTGAAATCCTTGAAATACTGAATCATTAACCCCTGATTTTTATACCCGTAGCAGAAAACTAAAGGTATTATTTTTGATGTTGATCTTTATGGTGAAATTTTACTGGGTTCTCCTCTGAAATACAGCATTTCTTGAGAAATGTTTAGGAGAATGGCAGTAATTATTTTTATTTTATTACATTAATTCTGGTATAAAGAATCTACCAGTTCTAAGAGGGGATTTATAAAGTAAATCTTAAGCGGTTATATCTACCGCGAAGTAATGGTCTTAAGCGATGTAGGACGCTTGATCTACATGGCGACGAATGAAGCCAAATCCCTTATCCAGTCTTGA
>JAYKIK010000186.1:0-6909 GCA_035284725.1 Synechococcus sp. | reverse complement strand
GGTTGACAGGATCATGGACGGTGATTTTTTTCTTATAGATAGAGATCATGTCCTGCTCCCGGAGTTCCCCAAGGAGGCGCGTTACCGTCACTCGAGTTGAACCAATCGCTTCGGCGATCGCCTGGTGAGACAGTTTGAGATCAATGCGAATCCCCTCGTCCGTCGGCACCCCAAAATCGCGACAAAGGATAAGCAAAAAACTCACTAAACGCGAACCCATATCCCGGTGCGCCAAAGTTTCAATCATCATCTCCGTCTGCAAAATCCGCGAAGACAATCCCTTCAGCATCAACATCGCTAATTCCGGATGTTCATTTAAAGCTTTTTGCACCTGTTCAATGGGGGCCGACAGCAGCTCCACCGGCGTAAAAGCTACCGCATGGTAAAACCGATCTGATTTTTGCCCCGTGAGCAGCGATAAAACCCCAAATACGCTATTTTCCCGGAGGAGGGCCACCGTAATTTCTTCCCCTGCTTCGTAAACCCGGGACAGACGCACGGCCCCCTTGAGCAAGAAATACACCCGTTCTGCTGGATCCCCAGGAAAGAAGATTGTTTTCCCTCGGTCATAATTTTCTACCACCGGCGGAAAGGGGCCACTATGAAACTGACGAAACGCCGTCGCAAGATCCGTGATTTGAGGAGTAGGTAGTTCAGGCACTGGATTGGCAGAGGAAAAAGGAGGTTGATTAAAGTCAGGGTTATACATCATAGATTCTGTTGGGCAATAGTTTTTTTCACCAAAAACGTGTGAAATAGCCGTGCTCAGGGCACAGAGACCATCAGCATTTCCCCTAAACTAAATCTTACTCTGGTATGGTATTTTGTACTTTTTGCTTCAAAATAATTATGGATTTCTGCGTTAGTTCCCGCACAACCGAAGAAAATTCCCATGATTTGCCCTAAATTGGCCATTTGCCCTAGAGGTCACCGGCGCGGGAAGATAATAAACGCTGTCTCCTTGGTTCAGATTTTTTATACCTTTTGGGAACCCATATGCTTGATTTAACCAGAAAAAATGCCCTCGTAACTGGGATTGCAAATAACAAATCCATTGCTTGGGGGATCGCCCAACAGTTACATGCTGCTGGGGCAAATATCGGCGTCACCTATCTCCCCGATGACAAGGGCCGCTTTGAGAAAAAAGTCGGTGAACTGGTAGAACCCCTCAACCCCACATTGTTTCTCCCCTGTAACGTGCAGGATGATGCCCAGGTAGATCAAGTATTTGAGACGATCAAAAAAGATTGGGGCAAGCTCGATATTTTGATCCACTGTCTCGCCTTTGCCAACCGCGAAGATTTAACCGGAGATTTTAGTGATACTTCCCGGGATGGCTTTAACACCGCCCTTGATATTAGTGCCTATTCCTTGACCCGTTTAGCCCGGGGGGCGAAGGCTGTGATGACGGAAGGAGGAGCGATTGTGACCCTGACTTACCTAGGTGGGGTGAAGGTAATCCCCAACTACAATGTGATGGGCGTCGCGAAGTCGGCCTTGGAAATGAGTGTGCGCTATCTGGCGGCGGATCTTGGCCCTAGTAATATCCGGGTGAATGCGATCTCTGCCGGCCCGATCCGGACCTTGGCTTCCTCTGCGGTAGGCGGCATCCTTGATATGATTCACCACGTGGAAGCAACGGCACCTTTACGTCGCACTGTCACCCAGAAAGAAGTAGGTAATGCAGCGGCGTTCCTGTGTAGCGATCTCTCCAGTGGGATCACAGGTCAGGTGCTCTATGTGGATTCTGGCTACGAGATTATGGGGATGTAATGGCCTGGTTTAGGGTTTGATATTCCACATCCTTGGGTTCCCCCTTATTGTGAGGGGGATTTTGTTTTTTTTAGTGGTTTTGATTGGGATAGGGCAATGGCAGCAGAGTTTGTACATGTTTCGGTTTTGCGGGAAGAGTTGGTGGATGGTTTGGGTGTTAAACCGGGGGGGCATTATTTAGATGTGACCTTGGGGGGCGGTGGTCATACGGAATTGATTTTGCAGCGGTATTCGGATGTGCGGGTGACTGGGGTAGATCGGGATGGGCAGGCGATCGCCGCAGCGTCAGAACGCTTAAAAGAATTTGGCGATCGCTTTCGGGCGGTGCGGTCGAATTTTGGTGAATATAATCCCCAGGAGGAAAAGTTCGACGGGATTATTGCGGATCTGGGGGTGAGTTCGGTGCAATTTGATCAAGGCGATCGCGGTTTTAGTTTTCGCTTTGATGCCCCCCTGGATATGCGTATGGATCAGCAGCAGACCTTAACAGCGGCAGATATTATCAATTATGAAGATGAAACGACCTTGGCTAATCTTTTCTATGAATATGGCGAAGAACGTTTTTCCCGTCGCATTGCCCACAACATTATTGAGCGCCGTCCTTTACAGACCACAAAGGAATTAGAAGAAATTATTTTCTATTGTTATCCACCGAAAAGTCGTAAGGGAAAAATTCACCCAGCAACACGGGTTTTTCAGGCGCTGCGTATTGCGGTTAATGGGGAATTAGATGCACTAAAATATCTGCTTGCCCACGCTCCCCAATGGTTAAAACCAGCAGGCAGATTAGGGATTATCAGTTTTCATAGTCTCGAAGATCGTCTCGTTAAAAATGCGTTTCGGCAGCGGGAAATTTGGCAGGTGCTAACAAAAAAGCCGATGCTTGCCAGTGAAGCAGAAATCAATCAAAATCCCCGGGCGCGGTCTGCCAAGTTACGGTTTGCCGAGTTGAAAGAAAGGGAGCACTTGAATGACAAGTTTTCCTAAGCCACATTGTTTCTTAACTTCCGTAAAGGCTTTTTACAAAATTTTCTGGCTACAAAATGTAGGCTAGAACAAAACAGCTTTTTTTGTTAAAAAATCGATAAAATTCGTTGTTTTCGCCCCACTCGGTGCAATGGTTTTCATATCTCGGTCAAAACAATAGACATTATTCTTGCCCACTTTTGGTAGCGACAGCTCTAGCTTCAAAAATACACAAAAATCATTAAAAAAACTCTGATAATTGGCCCGTTCATTCCTTACTGAGCCTACCTACTTTCGCATAACATCCGTCATATTCTGCATATATACTGAAGCGATCGCCTCTTGGTTCTGATCCCTCTAAGAAACCCCCTCTGTCTGCGACATCTCCCCTAGGAAAGTGGCGTTTTGAAAGGCGATCGCCGCAGCCCAAATATGGAGATAATCTGCCGCCCGCTGCCAGGAGCCTTGGGATTGGATCACAATTTCCGCTGCTTTTTCTGGGGAAAGGGTTAAGGGGCAAGTTTGTTCTGGGGTAGTCGCCGCCGCAATTTTGAGCGCTGCCCAAGCCTGTAAACTGGGAATATCGAGGGATGGAAGTTTAATCGTTGTTGTTTTCAGCCCCGCAAGTTTCGCCCAAAAACTCACATCTATATGGCTGCCGACCACCACCGTTCCTCGCCGGAAACGCACCCGGAGCAGTCCTCCCAGAAATAAACCCAAAGGTAAACGATCCACTTCGTCCCAATAGGCGATCGCCCCTGTTTTGAGCCATTGCCAACGCCGGAGATAATTGGGCGGCACGTAGCAATAATTTCCGCCCGTTTGCGATCGCCAATGGTGCAGATGGGCCGTTTTCCCGAAACCCTTTTCTCCCAGGATTTGTATAAATTGATTTCCCCCTGGCATGGGCGCTTCAGAATAACCGCGATCCAGCCAAAAAGTGACATCTTGCGCCAGTTGTTCTGTACCGATAAACGGATTGTGCCGTAAACCGATTGCTTGGTAAGGATTTGCTGCCATGCCTAAACCAGCACCCGAAAATGCGCCACTGCCGTATCTTTGTCGCCAAACAAACCCGGAAACGTGATCTTCACTTCCACTGCCCACATCAACCGAAACAAAAAGCCATCATAGGAAATGGGCGCATCCAACGGAATCTCAAATGCAAAAGAATGCCGTCGCCCCATGAGATTCAGCACCATCTTGGGATCTAAAGATTGGGAACTCACCACTTGGCGATCGCCTTTGCCTCGGCCTTCCGTTGACCAGAGGATTGCAACCGTTGCTTTTTTCGGGCAACGTTCCATATTTTCCGGCTGCCAAATAAAATAACCCGATAATCTTTCCCCTAAACTCACTACATCGCCGTCAAGGTGTAGCTCAATGGGCGTTTTCAGCGTCGTCATGGTCTACTCACCACCCTTAGCTTAAAAAAAGATGTATCCCGCACAACCTGGGGCAAATGGCAACGCACCTGCAATTCCCAGCGCAGTTGATTGTGGGTCGGTGCGTAGATGCTTGGTTTGGCATCGGGGGGAATGGTCAGATCAATGGCATATTCCAGTTGTTTGACCCCCCGACTAATGGAATGCTCTAAACAAGTCTGGGTTGAAAGCCTGTGGGTTACTGTTTCTAGATCCGTGCCGCGATAATATTGCACCCATTCATAATGCAGCCAGTTGGCAGATAGGAGAGCCGTTTGGGTCGTTTGCCCGTTACGCAAAGGACGACGATAGCGCACCCGATAGGTTTCCCCAGCATAGAGCGGATAGGTAGGTAAAATCAGCATTCCGGCTTTGATCCGATATTTTCGGTAGAGGAGCCGCCCTACCCAAATCAAACCACCCACGCCGATGGCCACAAAGGGTGTCAGAAATAGCAACATCAATATATTGCCGACAGCTGGTGTTCTGAGAAGTTGTAATAGGGCGATCGCAAACATCGTAAAAGAAACCCCGCACCAAATGCCGAGCCACGCCGTAATAAAAAGACCCGCACAGCCCATCGCCGCACAGCTATTCGATTGGGGAGACTCTGCTGAGAGGACATAACCTTCTGGAGTATATTTAGGCTCCCAGCATTGGGCATAGGGGCAATACTCTTGCTGTGGGATTTTGAGATTGGCCATGGGCGATCGCCTTAAGTTGACCACCATTTTCCCTGGAATTTCGCCGGGTGTCTCCAAAATATAGATAAACCTTATCAGCGATGGCAATTTGTCGAAATACTACAAACTCAGCCACCTCTCCCAGCATCGCTTCCATAATGAAAGGTAGTTGCTGCAACCGCTAACGCCTGTTTGGAATGGGATAACTGCCGCCACAATGACTCAAAAAAATAACATTCCAAAAATTCTCAAGATTGTGCTGCCGATTGTATTGGTGGGAGGATTGGGGGTGGGTCTGGGAAATTATTTCCTCCGTCCGGAGCCCACCCAAGGCCTTGAACTCAGCGGCAGAATCGAAGGCTACGAGACCGATATCAGTGCAAAAGTTGGCGGCAAGATTGAGGCGATCGCCGTCCGAGAAGGAGATCGAGTCACCAAAGGACAAGTGTTGGTCAGTCTCGACAGTGCCGAATTACAGGCTTCCCTCGATGGGGCACAGGCCAGGATTAACGCCGCTCAACAGCAGGTGAATCAAGCTCAGTTACAGATTACAGTTATTGAAAATCAGATCGAAGAAGCCCAACTCACCGAATTACAAGCCCAGGATGATACTGTCGGGCGAGTGAATGCAGCCCAAGCCAATGTGGCCGCCGCGAAAGCTCAACTCGCCCAAGCTCAGGCGCAGGTCAAACAGCTCGAAGCCGAACTCACCCTTGCTAAGGCCGATGGCGATCGCTTTCAGGAATTGTATGAATCCGGTGTGGTTTCCAAACAACGCCTAGAGCAAGCCCAAACCCAATATTTATCGACGAAGGAAAACCTCGATGCCCGCCGTGCCGTGGTTGCCGCCGCCGCCGAACAGGTCAATACCGCTCAGGGCAATTTAACGCAAACCCAAGCCAGCCAATTTAACCCCGATATTCGCGCCGTACAGGTGCAACGACTACAAACCCAACTCGCCCAAGCCCAAGCGCAACTCAGTGCCGCCCAAGCGCAAGTGCAAAATGCCCAAGCCAGTTACAACGAAATTGCGGCGAAGTTAAAGGATTTAGAGTTGGTTAGTCCCATTGATGGGGTGGTCTTAAGCCGTACAGCGGAACCGGGGGAAGTGGTGGCGACGGGCAAAACTTTATTAACGCTGGTGAATTTGGGGGAGGTCTATCTGCGGGGCTTTATTCCGGAAAAGGAAGTGGGGGCAATTCACATTGGGCAGGCGGCGGCGGTTTTTTTGGACTCTGCACCGGAGGAACCTTTAAATGCCACCGTGACGGCGATCGATACGGAGGCTTCCTTTACGCCGGAGAATATTTATTTTCGCGATGATCGAGTGACCCAGGTGTTTGGGCTGAAATTGCAGATTGAAAATGAAGCGGGCTTGGCGAAACCGGGGATGCCTGCGGATGCGACGATTTTGGACGAGACAACCCATTCAACGAATAAGTTACGGCGGTAAGGAATGGTTGCGGGCACGACGACGGACAATCCCCATCGGTTTGACAATGGCTTACACCACGGGGACATGACCATTCAGGTGGCAGGATTGCGAAAAAATTACGGCGCGGTGCAGGCGGTGCGAGGGCTTAATTTTTCGGTGCAGGCGGGGGAAATTTTTGGGCTGATTGGGCCGGATGGGGCGGGGAAAACGAGTACGTTTCAGATTTTAGCGGGGGTAATGAGGGCAACGGCTGGCTCGGTGACGATGCTCGGCAAAACGCCGCAGGAGTCACGGTTAGATGTGGGCTATCTGACGCAACAGTTTTCGTTGTATCTGGATTTGAGTATTTTGGAAAATCTGCGCTATGTGGCAGGGTTACGCAATGTCCCAGAACAAACGTTTGGCGATCGCCATCGGTATTTACTGGAGTTGATGAATCTGGATCAATTTCCGGATCGCTTGGCGCGGCAGTTGTCGGGGGGCATGAAACAAAAGCTGGCGTTATGTTGTGCGTTGATTGCCCAGCCCAAAATTTTATTACTGGATGAACCGACGACGGGGGTAGATCCGGTGTCCCGGCGGGAGTTTTGGGATTTGCTGGCGGGTATCGCGGCGCAGGGGGTCACCA
>JAYKIK010000185.1:0-5183 GCA_035284725.1 Synechococcus sp. | reverse complement strand
AGTAGAGGGTGATCGGGTCGTGAATCCCTTCAAGGATTTCGAGTTTGTAGGGTTCGTTAATTTCTTTAATCCGTTTTTCGGCTTCGGCCCGGGGAATTTCTTCGCGGATGACGGGCAGTTTTTTCTTGATAATTTTCACCATCTCTTTTTTGATGGCTTTGAGATCCGCTTCGGTGAAGGGTTCTTTTTTGTCGAAATCGTAGTAAAACCCGTTCTCTGTCCAAGGACCAATGGTGACCTGTGCGTCGGGGAAAAGCTTTTGGACTGCCATCGCCATGACGTGGGAGGTGGTGTGACGAATCCGCTTGAGGGTGTCTGATTCGCTAGTTTTTGGCAGCTTCATCGGTTCGAGTTGTTCCCCAATTGCCTGATCCATGGTTGGAATACGCTCCTTAAATTGCTCAAAAATGCTCAGAAAAGTTTAGCAGGTCGTTATCCTATGTTATCCGTTCCCCGATTGGGAGTCGTTGTGAGCTAAATGTTGTTTCGTAACCCACAGGCGGCAGCATAAGCGATCGCCATGGCATCGACACTGTCGTCAATGGGTAAAGTTTCGAGCCCAAAAATCGACTGGACGAGCAGCGCCACTTCTTTTTTATCGGCTTTAGCGTTACCGATGTGGCATTTCCAACTGGATTGGTGCAGGTAGATGGGTTCAATCTGGAGTTCCCGCCAACTGACGAGATTTAAAATCCCTAAACCTTGGAGTACCCCCCCTGCGGCTTTGATCTGACGGCTAAAGAAGGGCATCTCGATGGCGATCGCCTGGGGTTGAAATTCCGTTAACAGTTCCGTGTAATCCTGTTCAATTTCAAGGAGACGTTGGGGAGTGGATAAATGTTTTTCTGTTTCAATAATGCCGTAATCGAGAATTGTCGGTAGGGTTTGTCCCTGTTCCTCTAAAATTGCCCAACCGATAATCGCTAATCCGGGATCGATACCAAGCCAACGTTTTACCATACTTGCAATCATCCCCCAACACTAGAAAAGAGCGGCGATCGCCCTCTTGCATCCGATACAATCAAATCATAATGCAGCCTAAAGAGTACGATGACTTTAGCAACCTACCAGTGGACAGTTGAACAGTATCACCAAGCTGTTGATGCGGGGCTTTTTGCTGACGAATCCGTAGAATTGTTACGAGGAAATTTGGTTGTAATGGCTCCAGAACGAGAACCCCATGCTTTTTTTACCCGTAGTACAGGCAATTATCTCAGACGAGCTTTGGGTGATTTAGCAGAGATCAGTGAAGCTCATCCTATTACATTATCGAATAATTCTGAACCACAACCCGATATCGCCATTATTCAACCCCTCGGACGAGAATATTTAGCACATCATCCCTATCCAGAAAATATTTTTTGGCTGATCGAATGTTCCCAAGCCACCTTAAGTAAAGATTTAACCGAAAAAAAGGAAATCTACGCAGAGGCAGGCATTCAAGAATATTGGATTATCGATTTACAAAGCCAGCAATTAATCGTTTTTCGAGATCTACGCGACGGCACCTACATGACGGAACAAACCTTAACCACTGGTTTCATTACGCCCCTTAGTTTTCCGATGATAAACCTTGCGGTTCCGACATTGCTCCAGAACATCGAAGCGGCATAAAGTTTTTCTGCGATGGCTCTCTCCCAACGAACACCGCATCTCTAGCAAGATGGCCGGGGAGAATCGTTACAATTTCTGTTAGATCATTTTTACAACAGAGAACTATGGCTTTTATTCTGACATTCCTCGGTAAAGGTGGGGTGGGTCGCTCCACTGTGGCGATCGCCGCTGCGAAAAAATTTGCCCAAATGGGTAAGCGGGTTCTCCTCATCGGCCAAGATCCGAGTCCTGCCTGGGGGATCGCCCTGGGAATGTCCCCCAGTTTTAGCCCCGTCACCCTAGAAAATAACTTGGATGCTGTGCAAATCATGGCCACCGCCGCCCTCGAATCCGGTTGGGAGCAGGTGAAAGAATTAGAAGCCAAATATTTGCGATCGCCAACCCTGAAAAATGTTTATGGTCAGGAATTGGGGATTTTGCCGGGGATGGATAGCGCCGTGATCCTCAAGGAAATTTGGGATTATGACAAAAGCGGCCGGTATGACGTGATTATTTTCGATGGTGATGGCGACCTCAATACCCTACGCCTGTTGGGAACCCCGGAAATTTTAAGCTGGTATATCCGCCGCTTCCGGGAGGTATTCCAAGCCTCTGACCTCGGCCGTGCCATTTCTCCCTTCATTCAGCCTGTGACCAGCGCCATTCTGAATGTCTCCTGGACGTTTGATAACTTCGCCGCTGAACCAACCCAAGAGGCAAATCAAGTCCTTGATGAAGGCAAAAAAGCAATGGCTGACCCCAACCGTTTCGCCGCCTACCTCGTCACCGATGGCAGTGCCAGGGCGATCGCCAAAGCCAAATATCTCTGGGGAAGTGCCCAGCAGGTGAGCGTAACCGTTGGTGGCGTGATTATTAACCGTGGTGAAGCTGATGTTCTGTCGGAATTTCATCCCTTGACTGGGGCCATTTTACCGACGGTACAAACCGATGATTGGCAAGCCTTAATGGGTGACCTACCCGACCTTAGCCAAGCCACCCAAGCCCCTCGTCCTCTGATCATTGACACCGCTGCCCGTCAGGTGAAAGTCTTCCTCCCCAGCTTTGATAAAAAACAGGTGAAGCTCACCCAATATGGCCCGGAAATTACCATTGAAGCCGGCGATCAACGGCGTAACATCCTGCTGCCACCGCCCCTCAAAGGTGCTCCCGTCAAAGGAGCAAAATTCCAAGATCAATACCTGATCATCGCCTTGTGATTCAGGCCGATGATGGTCTGCGCAGCAAGCATAAAACGAGGAAATCTAGGACGACTTAGGTAAAAAACTTAAGAAAAAGTAAAAAATGTCTAAATTGAGGGACTTTTTCGGGAAACCATAGCCAAATCAAGCCCGGAACCTATGAAGTTAGGCTGCGTTTCGTTACCATACATAAAATAAGCTTGAGGTCTCGATTGTGAAATTTTTGGAGTGCAAAGCTACTCCCAAGCTGGCCATGGGGAGAACAACGCCTCTAGTTCCTTTGGCCCAATCATCGACCCCCAGCCAACCTCTGTTTTAGTTGTCCATCGTCCTAGAGGGATCTGAATTGTGGGAAAAACGCTTTGGCGCGATCGCCTAGAGCCGGATCAAAGTCACGGTTCGGCATTGGGAGAAGGAATGGGAACCCCTTTCCCCCAGCGTCAAGTGTCCCCAACTAACTGGCAACGGTGGCTAAGCCAACCCCCAGCCCAACATTCAGAAAGTATTGTCAGCGAAATTTGCAAAATCCCGGCAGTCGATAGTCTCGTGGTACTTCGGGCCATCGAACAGTTGATTCCTTGTTCCCTTAATCACTTTTACTGGGAAAATCACCAAGATCAACGGGCTATCCTTAATTTGGGCGCCCTAACTGAATTAGTTCTCCAGGGAGCGGATCGATTCCGCCAGGCTCAGTTATTCATCGACCATTGGCAGGGCAGAATCCGGAGTAATCTCAAGATTTCCATTCCCTATTTTTCCTGTGGGTTTACGTTTTTCGACAGCCAACCCCCTGAAGCCCCTTTCCCCGCTGGACTTGTCACCATTCCCCGTCTGCAACTGGTACGACACCACCAGGATTGTTTTCTCGTGCTCAATGGCGATCGCCAACAGCAACCTCAATTACAGCAACTGGCCCAACAGCTAAAGGAATTTCTTGCAACTTTACCGCAGAGACTCGCCCCTTCCCGGAGCATTCGAGGGACTGTCTGCACGGCTTCAACGGGGTTTACAGAAGCGGTTCAACGGGCACTCCGGTTAATTCACGAAGGGAAACTGAGCAAAATTGTCCTCGCCCATGTCCTCGATGTTACGGCCCCCCAGCCCTTTGATGTCGTCCATGCTCTGGATAACCTGCGCGATCGCCATCCGGATTGTTGTATTTTTTCCCTGCGTAATCCCCAGGGGGATACTTTTATCGGTGCCAGTCCCGAACGGCTTTTAGCAGTGCAACAGGGGCAACTGATCACCGATGCCCTCGCTGGATCTGCCCCCCGGGGAAACTCCTGTAGCACTGACCAGCAGTTGGCCCAAAGCCTCTTCCACAGCGAGAAGGAACAGCGGGAACACCAGGCCGTCGCCGATTTTCTCTTGGGTCAGTTACAACGGCTCGGCTTAGACCCCCAGGCTGCACCCCGCAAGCTTCTTAAGCTCTCAAATATTCAGCACCTCTGGACACCCATTAGCGCGACCTTACCGCCCCAGATCCATCCCCTCGAAGTGGTTGCCCAATTCCATCCTACCCCCGCTGTGGCTGGTGTCCCCAGGGCGATCGCCTGTGCTGAGATTTGTCAGGCGGAGGGTTTTGACCGCAGTCTTTACGCTTCGCCCATCGGTTGGCTGGATAACCAGGGCAATAGTGAATTTATCGTGGCGATCCGGTCGGCCTTGATTCGAGGGAACCATGCGCGGCTCTATGGTGGTGCGGGGATTGTGGCAGGTTCGCAACCGGAACGGGAATATGCCGAAGTTCAGTTAAAGTTGACCTCTCTTTTGGCCGCCTTGACCTAAAAATCCCCCCGAGCAAAAGTTGTTAAGATCGCGGTGTAACGGAAAGTAAAGGCCGCCCCATGAAGCGCATTGTCATTATCACTGGGTTTGAAGCGTTTAATGCCAGTTTGTATCGGGATGCTGCCCAAAAGGCGATAGCCCGTTGTCCCGACCTAGAAGTCTTGACCTTTAACGACCGGGATTTGGTCAGTCAACCGGAGGCCGTGGCCCAAGCTTTACAGGGGGCCGATGTTTTTTTCGCCAGTCTGATTTTTGACTATGATCAGGTGATTTGGCTGCGAGAACGGGTCGAAAATATTCCGGTGCGCTTAGTTTTTGAGTCGGCGTTAGAACTTATGGCCCTGACTCGGTTGGGTAAGTTCATCATCGGGGAACAGCCCAAGGGAATGCCGAAACTGATTAAATTTATCCTGAGCAAATTTACCAACAGCAAGGAAGAAGATAAGCTCGCTGGCTACCTAAGTTTCCTCAAGACCGGGCCAAAACTGCTGAAATATATCCCCGCCAAGAAGGTGCAGGATCTGCGTAATTGGCTGATTATCTACGGTTATTGGAATGCCGGCGGGACGGACAATGTGGCGGCCATGTGTTGGGCGATCGCCG
>JAYKIK010000184.1:0-14456 GCA_035284725.1 Synechococcus sp. | reverse complement strand
CAACCCCTCCCCCACCACTACACCGTTCAGGCTAGGGCCACCAATATCAGTAATGTCACCTTAGAAAGTGCCGGCCTTAACCCGATTGATTCAGCGCCTCCCGTGGAATTTGGCGGGCCAGCCGGATATTGGTCACCGGAAACCCTACTTATTGCAGCGATCGCCGATTGCTTTATCCTCAGTTTTCGGGGAACGGCCCGGGCCTCAAACTTTACCTGGCAATCCCTAAGTTGTGCCGTGGTGGGTACCCTCGAAAAAAATGACCGTCTCACCCAATTTACCCACTACCAAATTACGGCGACCCTCGTCATTCCCCCAGATAGTGACCCCCAAAAAGGCGATCGCCTCCTCCACAAAGCCGAGGCCAATTGTCTGATTACCAACTCTCTCTCGGGTACGGTGTCTTTGGAAACGACAGTTCAGGTCAGCTAAATATTTCGATGTTGGTCTAAATTTTGGCGATCTCCCCGAGGATTTGCTGGGAAATAAAAGGGAGAATAGTATGATTTTTCGCATTGACTTCCCCTTCTGTAAAGACAATTAGCAGGTAAGGTTGCTGACCTGGGGCTTCGATGTAGGCGGCATCATGGCGGGCACGACTGGTCCAACCGGCCTTCGACCAGAGTTGACTGCCCTCAGGTAATGCTTCTCCCAAAAATCCCGTCACCTGATTTTCCTCATCAACTCCTTCCGGGGGGACAACATTTAAACTGCGGTTTAATAGTTTAATCATGGTTTGACATCGTTCCCGGGAGACCGCGACCCCCCCCATAATCCCGTGCAGTAAACGGGCGATCGCATTGGTGGTGAGCATATTCCGATTTTCGTAGTTTGGCCCGAGGAATTGCCGTTCTCGACCGTAGGGGCCATCTCCCCAGGGTTTTTGATTGACATTGATCGGGGCTAATTCCTCCCAACCAAGGGATTGGTAATAGCGGTTCACAATGTTGCGCTGGTGGCTCCAGGTTTGTAGTGGTTCTGGGGGGAGTTCGGGGCCGCTGGTAGTACCCGTGAGACAGTCAACAATGTAGCTGGTGGCATCGTTACTAGAATCCACAACCATGTCCTGGATTGCCCGTTGTAATTCCGGACTATCCTGAATCATCCGTCCTTCGAGCCACTCATGGATGGCCACGAGATAAAACAATTTGACAATGCTGGCAGGGTAAAGCCTGGTGTTCCCCCGGTACTGAAAACCCCGCACAGGATGTTGCCAAAAAGCGTCTGGGGAAAGGGCACCATCGGTATTGACCACCACCGGATCGTCATAAACCAACCAAGTCAGGGCGATGTGTTCGGGGCTGAGACTGGGGAACTCCCGCCAGGTGGTTTGTAAAATTTGCTGTCCTAATTCCGTAAGGCGATCACAGCTTTGATAGAACGGCACACCTTCTCTCCTTCACTGATGAATAATGCTAAGATTCTGGCATATTTCCAGGAAAAGTCATGGCTTCTGACCTGTGGTGCTGGCCCGTTGACTTTTCTTGAACCCCACTTAAATTTGCTTGCCCAATGGAACAATTTGCCATTTTTGACCAAGACCTCAGCTCTGAAGTTTTAGCGCGTTATCTCCAATCCGGGGCGATCGCCGTTGATACAGAAACCATGGGCCTAAATCCCCACCGGGATCGTCTCTGCCTGGTACAACTCTGTGATGACAGCGGCTATGTCAGTGCAATTCGGATTGCTCGGGGTCAGACGGCAGCCCCTAACTTAAAAGCCTTGATGGAAGCGCCACAGATCACGAAAGTGTTCCATTTCGGTCGGTTTGATATCGCCCAACTCCGCCATGTATTCGGCATTGAAACCCAACCTTTTTTCTGTACCAAAATTGCCAGTAAGCTCGCCCGAACCTACACCTCAAGCCACGGCCTCAAGTCCTTGGTCAAAGAATTAATGGGCATTGAACTGGATAAATCCGCCCAGAGTTCCGACTGGGGAAATGTCGCTGCCCTCACTGATGAGCAGCTTAAGTATGCCTGCAACGATGTACGCTACTTGATTCCGATGATGCACAAGCTCACGGCCATGCTTAAGCGAGAAGACCGTTGGGAATTGATGGAAGAATGTCTCCATTGTCTCCCCACCTTTGTAAGCTTAGATTTGGCTTTCTATGACGGTATTTTTGAACATTAACTAACTCTTTGCTTCGGCGGCAACTTCCGGGGTTTTAGCCGGTTCAATAATCCGGCGGATTTCTGAATAAAAAGCGGTTTGTAGGACACCTGTCTTGTCTGTTACGAGGTTTGTTCTAAGGCGGAGATTTTCATTGCCAAACCATTGCCGTTCGATAATTTCCACATCGCCAGCCCGTAAGGTAATCACTAAAATCTGATCTGCACCGAGGTTGTACTGACCTTTGGCAAGGGTCTGGTGATCGAGGCTAAAAGCTTCCCCTTGGGTGGGATGCTCGGGATTCAGCACAAAAGCCAAGAGAGAACTCCCCGCAGATTTCGGCTTACTCCAGTCCACAGAGGTATCCCAACTGCTCTGGAATACATACCAATAGTCGTTGGGTTCTTGGGCGATCGTCATGGCGAGACGATGCACTTCCGGGTGATCCAAGGGGAGTAGTTCAAAGGTCAAGTTTGCCTTGCCATTGTCAGGATCCGGGCTGTGGGCTTGGTAAAAAGTACGTTGGGCGAACCAATTGCCCGCACTCTGATGGATGAAGGCGTTGATATCCATAAAACCGTTCAAACAGGATAAAAATCAGGCTCGATCCATCATACCGGACTGGTCCAGGGCTGACAAAGTCCATTATTCCCAATAATAGTCATCGTTGCGGACAGTTTGGGGTGTGCGATAGGCATAGGGTTCCAAACTTAGGGAACTGCTGAGAACCAGGTCAAGGTCACGGTCTGCGTCAAAGGCAATGACTTCGGCATTTCCGTTACCCCCCAGGAGCCAGCCCCCCAAAGCACCAAGGCCGCCACCTAGAAGAATTTCGCCAAAATCAATACTGCGATCGCCTGTAATGAGGGCAATTACGGCAGCGGCACCGGCACCAATGGCGGCCCCTTCTAAAAGATCGCCACCGTCGGCTCCCTGCTCAATATTTTCAACGCGGTCATTGACCCGAGATTCGGCGGAGATCCGTTGGCTATCGTTATCCGCAAAAATGATCCGCTCGGCAATGAATTGAGATCCACCCCGCACTGGGCGAATTTGTCCTTCAATCTGCGTGCCAAAAGGAATCAAAATTTGGTTGTTACGATCCCGCAGGTTCGCTGCTACTTCCACGGTTAAATCAAGGGTTTCGTCCGTGGAGACAAGAATCCGCTCTGCATCCGGGTAGGTGACGGGAATTCGGGTGCCCCGGGCAATGGTCACTGTCTGGTTAAAATTTTGGCTTTGTCGTTGAATCGTGGTGTTACGGTTCGACTGACGGGGAAATAGTTGGGCCTGGGCGGGGGCGATCGTAGCAAAGGGGGTGATCGCCGCACTCAACAGGAGGGCACTTAAGCAGGCAATGGAGCCAGTTTTTCCCGGTGATATTGGAGTAGTAGACATGGCAAATATCCCTTTTATTGAAAAATGACTTCTTACATTTGTGATGGGTTATACTCCCCAAGACGCAGACCATTGGGTCTTTGTTTCCCCATGGAAACAGTTTTAGATCGTTATAATTCAGAGATGTTCTTTTTAAGAAACAACGGGGCCTAAACTTTTTCGATGTTTGGACAATTTCAGCACAGTAATATCCGCCTTGAAATTAAGGCTTCGGGCCAGATCATCCGCGAAGTTTTGACGCAACCGGCACAACTCCAAAATCAACTATGGTTTTGGCGATCGCCTAGGATTCCCTCGCCCCTGACCATTGGCACAACTTTCACGGTAAACTTTGGCCCAGTACCCATCACTTACACCGTTGAAACCCTCAATGAACAAGGTTTGCGTTTTCTGTTGAGTCAAGGTGTTGATGGCTTCCATGCCTGGTCTTGGGATGATGGTTGGCTGCAATCTCACATAGAAGGAATTTCCCTGCTGCCGTTAAACTTAGGCCAGACAGCGACTTTGTTGGGTTTGCGGTCTTACATCGAAGCCCAGGAAGCACAGAAAAAATAGAAATTCAAGAAAAGTTCAACGGAAGATTTATGGAAAGGGGATTGTTGTGGCTACCGTTACTGGTTCTATTCATTGGTTTGGCCTGGGCCGGTTGGGCAGAATATCAAAAAATTGAAGCCTATAAACTCTGGGCCGAAAATTTTGACCAAGCAAAGTATGATCTCTATTCAGTCCTGGGTTACCGCAATGGCCAAATTACCTATGGCAAAGCCACCCGCCGGGGAATGGTTGATCTGCAAACCGTGGCGATCGCCAACCTAGCAGATATTTCCCTCCAGGTTGACCAACAAGCTGTCAACACTCCCAACCTAGAAGATCTCCCCAGACGTGGCAAAGCTTATCTGGTACTCCACAACAAAGATCAGCAGGCCATTGAAATTCCCTTTACCCAGATCGATCTCGCGGCTAAATGGGTCATTTACCTGCGCAAATTTTTGGAACTAGGCATCTAAATTTTGCTGTTTTTGGGTCCGTAGCCGTACCGAAGCTCCATGGGAGGGCAAACCTTCCGCCGCCGCCAGTGTCTGTACCGCTTCTGATACATTTTGGAGAGCCTTGGCAGAGTACTGGATGATACTGGAATGTTTCATAAAGGTTTCTACCCCAAGGGCCGAGGCATAACGGGCGGCCCCAGCAGTGGGTAATGTGTGGTTTGGGCCAGCAAGATAATCACCAACGGCTTCCGGGGTAGAGTGACCGAGGAAAATCGCACCGGCGTGGCGAATTAGAGGCAACAAATCCCATGGCTCAGCCACTTCTAGCTCGAGGTGTTCTGGCGCAAAGAGATTGGACAATTCCGCTGCTTTCTCCAGGGAATCTACCACCACCACCAGACCATAGTGGGCGATCGCCTTCTCAGTGAGCTCCTGACGGGGATGATTTTCCAATTGTTTCGCGACTTCCGCTTGCACCTGCTCCGCAAAACTCTGGTCGGGTGTGAGCAAAATTGCCGCTGCTAGGGGGTCATGTTCCGCTTGGGCCAGGAGATCCGCTGCCACATGGACCGGATTAGCACTGTTGTCAGCGATGACCAGCACCTCCGAGGGGCCCGCCAGGGAGTCAATGCCCACCCGACCATAAACCATTTTTTTCGCCAGGGTTACAAAGATATTGCCAGGCCCTGTAATTACATCCACCGCCGGAATGGTCTCCGTCCCATAGGCCAATGCGGCGATCGCCTGGGCACCACCAATGCGATAGATTTCCTCGATGCCCGCTTCTTGGGCCGCCACTAAAACCGCCGGATTGATTTTTAGATCTGCACCTGGGGGCGTCACCATCACAATCTTGGGCACCCCGGCTACCTTGGCTGGGATCGCATTCATCAACACCGTACTGGGATAGGCAGCTCGTCCACCGGGCACATATAAACCAGCTCGATCCACCGGGGTGTAGCGCTTCCCTAAAACGATGTCATTTTCCCCAAACTGCACCCAGGACTTGGGAACTCGCTGTCGGTGAAACGCTTCAATTTGCCGACTCGCCGTTTGGATGGCTTCCAGAAGGGGACGGTCAATCTGTTGGTAAGCCGCATCCAATTCCGCTGCGGAAACCCTGAGTTGTTCTGCGGTGAGGGTTTGGTGATCAAACTTGGCGGTGAAGTCAATCAGAGCGCGATCGCCACTATTTTTGACTGCTGTGACAATCTCTTTCACCGCTGCCTCTTGGGTAAGAGCTACATCATGGGAAGTACGATTGGCAATACGTTGTAACTCTGAGGGGGCATCAGTCTGCTGATAGAGAATGCGCAGCATAGAAGGTATCAATTACTTTGGCTTAAAAATTTTGTCCTATTCTACTGAATTTTCCTGAGCAATGGCAGCCACCACGGGTTAGACACCGGTTTTCATGGTAAAATTTCAATCCCCAAAATTTATCGCTATCTTATGTCTAAATCCCCTATCTCAATTTTGGGATAGCCTGTTCCAGGGGTATCATGTCCTGCTACAATGGGATTTTTGATCATCCATATTTTTATTTTTGTCCACCTAAATTAAAAGACTAGACCACTGTGGCTAACTCCAAATCTGCGCTCAAGCGTATCCAAATTGCTGAACGGAACCGTCTCCGCAACAAATCCTATAAATCTGCGGTAAAGACCTTTACAAAAAAGTGTCTCCAAGCAATCGAAGCATACACTGCTGCCCCCTCCGCTGAAGCCCAGGCTGAAGCACAAAAGTACCTCTCCGCCACCTTCAGTAAGATTGATAAGGCTGTTAAACGGGGCGTTTACCACCACAACACCGGCGCTCGGAAAAAGTCGCGTCTTGCCCAGGAATTTAAGCAAGCAACGGGTCAAGTGGCTGCCTAAGATCCAGGTGGGTTCCGTTTCCCGTGGTTTTTCCCGTTTGCTAGTCGTCAGAAGGAGCCGCTGTCACCTTTATCATGCAACTTGTCGACACCCATGTGCACATTAACTTCGATGTTTTCCAAGAGGATATCGAAACCATTGCCGATCGTTGGCGCGCGGCAGGGGTCGCTCACCTGGTGCATTCCTGTGTGGAACCCAAAGAGTTTGGGATCATCCAGTCATTAGCAGATCGCTTCCCAGAATTGAAGCTTTCTGTGGGTCTCCATCCCCTTGATGCTGATCAGTGGACAGAAACCATGGCTGCAGAAATCCACGCCCTCGCCCAAAGCGACCCCCGGGTTGTTGCCCTGGGAGAAATGGGTTTGGATTTTTTCAAGGCGGAAAACCATGAACACCAGAAAGATGTACTCCGATCCCAACTGGAGCTGGCCGTACGCCTCGATCTGCCCGTGATTATCCACTGCCGTGATGCGGCGATCGCTCTCCGGGAAATTCTTCTGGAGTTTCAACAAAGCCAACGGCCGGTGAGGGGAGTCATGCATTGCTGGAGTGGAACCCCTGCAGAGACCCAATGGTTCCTCGATCTGGGCTTCTTCGTGAGCTTCAGCGGGGTAGTAACCTTCAAGAACGCTGAGCAGGTGCGAGATTCCGCTCGCTTAGTCCCGAGTGATCGGCTCTTGATTGAAACGGACTGTCCCTTCCTGGCCCCTGTGCCGCAGCGAGGCAAACGCAATGAACCCGCTTTTGTGCGCCATGTGGCAGAGTATCTTGCTGAATTACGGGGAATCTCTTTAGAGGCCCTTGCCCAACAAACTACAGCCAATGCCTGTCAGTTATTTCAACTCAATCTATAAATACTTTTATTTCGGCGGCGTTCTCTTACCCTCGGCCTTCAGCCTTGGCTCCGGAGAAGGTCGCGTCATGCTGTAGTCATGATATTCCTAAAAACCCCTAGGTATATTTAGTTCTACAGAACCTAAGGCGATCGCCCGTTGCCATCGCACCACTGTCTCCCAGTTATCCCGACCCAAGATAATACCTATGACTCACATCACCCAAAGCCTGCTTCCTGATCTGATTGATATTCAACGGTCAAGCTTTCGTTGGTTCCTTGAAAAAGGGTTAATTGAGGAGCTCAACAGTTTCTCGCCCATCACCGATTACACCGGCAAACTAGAGCTGCACTTCATCGGGGAAAAATATCGCCTCAAAGAACCCAAGTACAGCATGAGCGAGGCCAAGAGTCGGGACAGCACCTATGGTGTCCAGATGTTTGTGCCCACACGGCTCATTAACAAAGAGACCGGTGAGATTAAAGAACAGGAAGTCTTCATTGGTGATCTGCCGCTGATGACCGACCGGGGGACTTTTATTATCAACGGTGCTGAGCGGGTCATCGTCAATCAAATTGTGCGATCGCCTGGGGTTTACTACAAATCAGAAGTCGACAAACACGGTCGTCGTACCTACTCCGCTTCCCTAATCCCGAACCGGGGGGCGTGGCTGAAGTTTGAAACCGACAAAAATAGCATTGTCTGGGTCAGAATTGACAAAACCCGCAAGCTCTCTGCCCAAGTTCTGCTCAAGGCAATGGGCCTATCCGACAGTGAAATTTTGGACGCCCTCCGCCACGCTGATTTTTACCAAAAAACCCTTGAAAAAGAAGGTAATCCCAGCGAAGAAGAAGCCCTACTCGAACTCTACCGGAAGCTGCGTCCCGGCGAACCGCCGACGGTGACCGGCGGTCAGCAATTACTAGAATCTCGCTTCTTCGATAACAAGCGCTATGACCTCGGCAAGGTTGGGCGCTATAAGATTAACAAAAAACTCCGCCTCAATATCCCCGACACCGTGCGGGTGCTCACACCTACTGATATTTTGGCGGCGATCGACTATCTCATTAACCTCGAATTCGACACCGGTAGCATCGACGATATTGATCACCTCGGTAACCGCCGTGTTCGTTCTGTTGGAGAGCTGCTTCAAAATCAAGTCCGCGTTGGTTTAAATCGTCTAGAGCGCATCATTCGTGAACGCATGACTGTTAGCGAAGCAGAAAGCTTAACCCCAGCCTCCCTTGTCAACCCCAAGCCCCTTGTGGCAGCAATCAAGGAATTTTTTGGTTCGTCCCAACTGTCTCAGTTCATGGACCAAACCAATCCCCTTGCCGAATTAACCCACAAGCGTCGTCTGTCTGCCCTTGGCCCCGGTGGTCTAACCCGTGAACGGGCGGGCTTTGCGGTACGGGATATTCACCCTACCCAGTATGGTCGTATTTGTCCCGTAGAAACCCCAGAAGGTCCCAACGCTGGTCTGATTGGCTCCCTGGCAACCTATGCCCGGGTCAACGAGTATGGTTTTATCGAAACTCCCTACTACAAAGTTGAAAACGGAAAAATCCTCTTTGAACAAGGGTCCGTTTATCTCACCGCTGGCGAAGAAGATGATCTCCGGGTAGCTCCTGGAGATGTTCCCCGGGATGAAGAAGGTAATATCCTTGGGGAAACTGTGCCTGTCCGTTACCGCCGGGAATTTTCGACCACCACACCCGAACAGGTGGACTATGTCGCGGTATCTCCTCTGCAGATTGTCTCCGTTGCAACTTCGTTGATTCCTTTCCTTGAGCATGATGACGCTAACCGAGCGCTGATGGGATCCAACATGCAACGGCAAGCAGTCCCACTTCTCCGGCCTGAGCGCCCCTTAGTTGGTACCGGTTTGGAAGCCCAAGCTGCCCGTGACTCTGGGATGGTCATTGTGTCCCGTTGCGATGGGGTAGTGACCTTTGTGGATGCGACAGTTATTCGTGTTCAACCTACTGGCGAAGGTACGGAAAACGCTACTGAAATTGTTTATCCCTTGCAAAAATATCAACGTTCTAACCAAGATACCTGCCTCAACCAGCGTCCCTTAGTAGATGTGGGTGAGGACGTAGTAGCTGGCCAAGTATTAGCAGATGGTTCAGCGACGGAAGGGGGTGAAATCGCCCTTGGTCAAAACGTGACCGTCGCTTATATGCCCTGGGAAGGCTATAACTACGAGGATGCGATCCTGATCAGTGAAAGACTCGTATATGACGATGTCTATACTAGTATTCACATCGAAAAGTTTGAGATCGAAGCACGTCAGACAAAGCTTGGCCCTGAGGAAATCACCCGAGAAATTCCTAATGTCGGGGAAGATGCCTTACGGAACCTCGATGAGCAGGGGATTATCCGGATTGGTGCTTGGGTAGAGTCAGGGGATATTCTCGTCGGTAAAGTAACGCCAAAGGGTGAGTCCGACCAACCCCCGGAAGAAAAACTTCTTCGTGCGATTTTCGGTGAAAAAGCCCGGGACGTCCGTGACAATTCCCTACGGGTTCCCAATGGTGAAAAAGGCCGAGTTGTAGATGTCCGTGTCTTTACCCGTGAACAGGGTGATGAACTCCCCCCTGGTGCCAATATGGTTGTTCGGGTTTACGTCGCCCAAAAACGAAAAATTCAAGTGGGCGACAAAATGGCAGGTCGCCATGGTAACAAAGGGATTATTTCTCGAATTCTTCCCATTGAAGATATGCCTTATCTACCTGATGGCTCACCGGTGGACATCGTTCTCAATCCCCTTGGGGTACCTTCCCGGATGAACGTCGGTCAGGTGTTTGAATGTCTTCTTGGCTGGGCTGGGGAACATCTCAATGCTCGCTTTAAGATGATGCCCTTTGATGAAATGCATGGAGCCGAAGCGTCTCGGGAAACGGTTCATGGTAAGCTCCGCGAAGCAGCCCATAAACCTGGTAAAGACTGGGTTTTTGATGAGAATGAACCTGGCAAGATTCAAGTCTATGATGGGCGGACTGGGGAACCGTTTGATCGAGCTGTTACTGTCGGGAAGGCTTACATGCTGAAACTGGTTCACCTGGTTGATGATAAAATCCATGCCCGTTCTACTGGTCCGTACTCTCTCGTTACCCAGCAACCTCTTGGTGGTAAGGCTCAACAAGGTGGCCAGCGATTTGGGGAAATGGAGGTTTGGGCCCTGGAAGCCTATGGAGCTGCGTACACTCTCCAGGAATTGCTCACGGTAAAATCCGATGATATGCAAGGGCGGAATGAAGCGCTTAACGCGATTGTTAAAGGGAAGCCTATTCCTCGTCCAGGCACGCCGGAGTCTTTCAAGGTGTTGATGCGAGAACTCCAATCCCTTGGTCTAGATATTGCTGTCCATAAAGTAGAGGCTGCGGATGATGGTACGAGTCGGGATGTGGAAGTTGATTTGATGATGGATAATCAGCGTCGCGCTCCCAACCGTCCTACCTATGAATCGACCACAGGTGATGACCAGGAAGATGTCATGGATGTTTTGGAGGAACTGGCAGAATAATTGCCGCTTCATTTGGGGGATGGCGATCGCCAAAGGCCATCCCCATTTTTTACATCGCATAGGCCGCAAATTTTTAGTCGAGTAGTTTTAAAGAGCAGTTACGGGCATGAAAAGTCAGCAGGATCAACACTTTGATTACGTCAAAATTGGCATCGCCTCCCCGGAGCGGATTCGGCAGTGGGGGGAACGAACCCTACCCAATGGACAGACTGTTGGGGAAGTCACCAAACCAGAAACCATCAACTATCGGACCCTAAAACCGGAAATGGATGGTCTCTTCTGTGAGCGTATTTTTGGGCCCGCTAAAGATTGGGAATGTCATTGTGGCAAGTACAAGCGCGTTAGACACCGGGGGATTGTCTGTGAACGCTGTGGCGTTGAGGTCACCGAGTCCCGGGTACGTCGCCACCGTATGGGCTACATCAAGTTAGCAGCAGCGGTAACCCACGTTTGGTATCTCAAGGGCATTCCCAGTTATTTGAGCATTCTTCTTGATATGGCCCTGCGGGACGTGGAGCAGATCGTTTATTTCAATGCTTACGTTGTCCTAGACCCCGGTAATGCCACTAACCTCAGCTATAAACAACTACTTACCGAAGATCAGTGGTTGGAAATCGAAGAACAGCTTTATAGCGAAGATTCTCAACTCGAGGATGTGGAAGTTGGGATTGGTGCAGAAGCGATTGAACGCTTATTGCAGGAACTAGAACTGGAGACAGTTGCAGAAGAGTTACGAGAAGGAATCGCCAATTCTAAAGGTCAAAAACGGGCGAAGCTGATCAAGCGTTTACGGGTTATTGATAACTTTATCGCCACAGGTGCCCGCCCTGAGTGGATGGTACTGAACAGTATTCCCGTAATCCCGCCCGACTTGCGCCCGATGGTACAGCTCGATGGCGGCCGTTTTGCGACTTCGGATTTGAACGATTTGTATCGTCGCGTCATTAACCGGAATAACCGTCTCGCGCGCTTGCAGGAAATCCTTGCCCCTGAAATTATTGTCCGTAACGAAAAACGGATGCTCCAGGAAGCGGTTGATGCCCTGATTGATAACGGTCGTCGTGGTCGGACAGTGGTTGGGGCAAACAATCGTCCCCTCAAATCCCTGTCTGACATTATTGAAGGGAAGCAGGGTCGCTTCCGTCAAAACCTCCTTGGGAAGCGGGTTGACTACTCTGGCCGTTCGGTCATTGTCGTAGGGCCAAAGCTGAAAATTTATCAGTGTGGTCTCCCGCGGGAAATGGCGATCGAACTGTTCCAACCTTTTGTAATTCAGCGTTTGATTAAGAGCAGCATCGTCAGCAATATCAAAGCGGCGAAAAAACTGATTCAACGGGGTGATGAGAGTGTCTGGGATGTGCTTTCGGAAGTGATTACAGGCCACCCTGTACTTTTGAACCGGGCTCCAACGCTCCACCGTTTAGGGATTCAAGCCTTTGAACCTATTCTTGTGGAAGGTCGCGCCATTCAACTACATCCTTTGGTTTGTCCTGCTTTTAACGCGGACTTTGACGGTGACCAGATGGCGGTGCACGTGCCTTTGTCCCTGGAAGCCCAGGCGGAAGCGCGCTTACTGATGTTGGCTTGTCATAACATTTTGTCTCCCGCGACGGGTAAACCGATTGTGGCGCCTTCCCAGGATATGGTTTTGGGTTGTTACTATCTAACGGCAGAAAATCCTGGGGCCCAGCGGGGTGCTGGTCGATACTTCAGCAGTATGGATGATGCGTTGCGGGCCTACGAACAGGGGGATGTGGATCTCCATGCCTATGTTTGGTTGCGCTATCTCGGGGACGTGGAAACCCATGAGGCTGATAATCAGGTGCTAGAAACGGAAACCCTCGAAGATGGCTCTGTGCTGAAGGTTTACCGGGAACGGAAGGTTCGGGAAACGGCAGATGGGGAAATGATTAGTCAGTTTATCCGCACGACCCCTGGACGGATTATCTACAACAAAACGATTCAGGATGCCCTTGATCTGACAGGGCGACTCACGCCGGAAGGTCTACCTGCATAGGCAAATCGTATCTGGGGTAAGGGGCGATCGCCTTTTTACCTCGATTTAATTCTTTGTTTTTAAGTTACTACCACCACAGATCGCAAAAACCATGACAAAGGAAAAACCCGCCGTTTTTTATAACCGCATCATCGACAAAGGTCGCCTCAAAAAGTTGATGTCCTGGGCCTATACCAATTTTGGGTCTGCCCACTGTGCCACCATGGCCGACGAACTGAAGACCCTTGGTTTCCGCTACGCCACCCAAGCTGGGGTATCGATCAGTGTGGATGACCTCCAGGTGCCCCCGATCAAACGGCAAATGCTAGAAAGTGCCGAACAGGAGATTAAAACTACTGAAGCCCGCTATTCCCGGGGGGAAATCACAGAAGTTGAGCGTTTCCAAAAGGTAATCGATACCTGGAACACCACTTCCGAAGCCCTCAAGGATGAAGTGGTCAAAAATTTCCGAGAAACCAACCCCCTCAACTCCGTTTACATGATGGCCTTTAGTGGGGCCCGGGGGAACCTCTCCCAGGTGCGCCAGTTAGTGGGGATGCGGGGCTTGATGGCGGATCCCCAAGGGGAAATCATTGACTTACCAATTAAAACCAACTTCCGGGAAGGTCTAACAGTAACTGAGTACATTATTTCTTCTTATGGTGCGCGGAAAGGTCTGGTAGATACGGCACTGCGGACTGCGGACTCCGGTTACTTAACCCGTCGTCTGGTGGATGTGTCCCAGGATGTGATTGTCCGGGAGGAAGATTGTGGTACAACCCGTGGTCTCAAGCTCCGGGCAATGACCGATGGGGAACGGGAGCAAATTTCCCTCGAAGATCGCCTCTTTGGGCGGGTGCTCAATGCCGATGTTGTCGATCCAAAAACCGGTGAAATCATTGCCCAGCGCAATCAAGATATTGACCTGGACTTGGCGAAGAAAATTGCTGCAACGGTTGAAGAAGTGGAAGTGCGATCGCCCCTCACTTGTGAGGCCGCCCGTTCCGTCTGTCGTAAGTGCTACGGTTGGAGTCTTGCCCATGGCCACATGGTCGATATGGGAGAAGCCGTTGGGATTATCGCGGCCCAGTCCATTGGGGAACCTGGTACCCAGCTAACCATGCGGACTTTCCACACGGGGGGTGTATTTACCAAAGAAGCTGCCCGTACGATTAAAGCGTCTAAAGCCGGCACAATCCAATTCAAAGATGGTCTCAGCACTCGTCGGATGCGGACGCCCCACGGGGACGAAGTAGATCAAGTAGAAGTTGCTGGCACCCTGGCGATCAAGCCCAGCGATAACAGCAAAATGATCAACCATTCCTTATCTCCGGGTTCCTTCATTTTGGTTGCGGAAGGTGCTTCCGTTAAGAAAGGGGATCTCCTCGTTGAGGTTGGTGCTGGTCAAAAAACCCAAAAGTCTACGGAAAAAGCCACCAAGGACGTTTCCTCTGACCTTGCTGGGGAAGTCCTGTTTGATAACCTCATCGCCGAAGAAAAAACCGATCGCCAAGGGAACACCACCCGCTCTGCCCAAAGAAGTGGTTTGATGTGGGTGCTCGCGGGGGATGTTTACAACTTACCCGCAGGGGCTGAGCCCGTTGTGGAAAATGGCACCCATGTCCAGGTAGGTGATATCCTCGCCGAAACTAAACTGGTTTCGATGTCCGGTGGGGTGGTGCGTCTGATTCCCAACAGCCGCGAAATCGAGATTGTCAC
>JAYKIK010000183.1:0-22563 GCA_035284725.1 Synechococcus sp. | reverse complement strand
GTCAGCATAATCCCAGCAACGAAGGCCATATAGCCAAAGATGCGAGCAGGGTTTTGGAGGACTACTTCGGTATCTTTTTGGCCAAAGCCACCAACGTTCGGGTTGTTAGTAAGGGGGTCACCGGTGGCGATCGCCTGACCTTCAGCCACGATCACTTCGGGGCCTGCGGGAATCGCATCGACAACATCACCATCCGCAGTGGAAATCGTGACATTCGTACCACCAGCTTCATTAGCTGCAATGCTGGCGATTGTTCCTGTGGCAGAAGCTTTGAACTGGTTGTTGTTGCTCAGATCACCAGTGGGATAAACTTGGCCACGACCGCGGTTAGCACCGAGGTGAACCGCATACTTGCCGTAGTGGATGTTCTTGTCAGTCTTAGGATCGGGAGAAAGAACAGGGAAAACGATTTCTTCGTACTGATCACCGGAAATCGGCCCAATAATCACGACGTTCTCCTGATCAGGCGTATAAGGCTGGAAGTAGAGGCCTGCAGTCTTTTCTTTGAGTTCTTCAGAAAGACGGTCTTCGGGGGCAATTTTGAAACCTTCAGGCAGCATCAGCACTGCGCCCACGTTTAGACCACCTTTGGAACCATCGCCTAAAACCTGCTGTTGGCTGTGGTCATAGGGGATTTTAACAACGGCTTCAAAAACTTGATCGGGGAGGACAGACTGGGGAATTTCCACCTCTGCTTCTTTGGCAGCAAGGTGACAGTTCGCACAGACAATCCGACCGGTGGGTTCCCGGGGGGTTTCGGGGGCAGTTTGTTGGGCCCAGAAGGGGTAAGCCGCAGCGGCTTGGGGGAAAAGGGCGTCACTGGCAAAAAATAAACCAAAGGTGGCGATCGCCACGAGGCCAGCGGTCTTTAGCCGTTGCCAAATTGCCATTAGTTTAGGTGTTTTCATCGTGAATTTTTACAAGCGTTTTCTCTAATGGATGATGAACCCACGGGGGATTCTAGGCCCACCAAGGAGCTTCGTCAGTACGGAAATCGGTTTCTGTCCAGTCGGTGAAGGAAATCTTATCGTCTTCAGTCACTTCTGCATGGACAAGGGCTAAAGACAATGGTGCTGGGCCGCGGACAACTTTCCCGGTTTCGTCATACTGAGAACCGTGGCAAGGACACATGAATTTATTTTCAGCAGCGTTCCAGGGCACAACACAACCAAGGTGCGTACAGATGGCATTGATCCCATAGCTCGAGATGGTGTTATCCCCTTCGACAACCACATAAGTGGGGTCTCCTTTGAGGCCTTGGGCCAAGGAGCGATCGCCTGCGGTGTGGGTTTGGAGATAGTCGCTAACGATAATGTCATTACCGAGGGCATCTTTAGCAATCACGCCACCACCAGCGCCACCACTAGAAGGAGGAATAAAATATTTAATAACGGGATATAAACCACCGAGGGCTGTTCCCGCCGCCGTTCCCACCCAAAGGAGGTTCAAAAACTGGCGACGACCTAGATCTGGAACATCGGAGGAACCTGATAATTGAGTCATAATCAGAGCCTTTTTGTATAGTTATGTAAGCGTTTCTACAATACTTCTTACGAAGAATATCATCTAAATGGCGAGCAAAGATGGCGTAGTACCTGAGGTTGGGCCTTGGGTAGGTTGCCGAAAAACCTTTAAAAAGGTTAACAAAGTTTTGTAGATAAATTATTACAGATCTAGTGAGAATAAGCTTTGAGCGATGGAAATGTCGACGGGCAAGAGGCAGAAGCGATGATGAATGGTGCAGATCTTCGGGAACTTTTATGGCGCAAGTGGGGACGTTCCTACGATGTCCAACTTCGACAAATCAAAGGGGAGTGGTATCTCCAGGTGATGTGGAAGTATTTAGAACAGGTCTCTTTTCCCCTCTCGGAAGCACAGTATGAGGAACATCTCGAGGCGATCGCCACCTATCTTGGTGAGTGGGGTGTAGCCCAGCAGGTACAGACCTACCTCGAAGAAACCACAGACCGCCCCCGGGTCGGCAAAGCGATCAGTATTCGTCTGGAATTAGGGGAACGGGCCTCGGAATGGATTTTCGGTTAAGAGGACAATTCAAGATTGTTGTTTGCTTCATTTTAATCGGGCTTAACCTGGGAAAAATCCCAAAGGCGATCGCCAACCCCATCAATGACATCCCCCAGCTCGAGACCTGGGAGTTTGACCCCCAACGGCAACAACTCCGTCTCCAAACCACCGCCACAGCCATCCCTCAATACTCCTTACTCCAAAATCCTACCCGCCTCATTATCGACCTCAGTCCTACTCGTTGGCCTGACGCAACCCTGACCCAGAGCTATCCTGGCATCATTCGCCAGCTGCGTATCGGCCAATTTAACGAGCGCACAACTCGGATCGTTCTGGCTTGGGCGGGGGAAATGTCCCCCACTTGGTCGCCAACCTTCCAACGCCTGCCCCAGGCCGATGGTTCGGTCATTTGGGTGTTTGAATTTCAAGGGGCGATCGCCTCTAGACAAAACTCTTCTCCCGCTGCCTCTGGGTTGATTTTCCCACCGGCCCTCCTTCCCCCCGGTGCAGCAATTCCCATCCAGTTACTCCCATTACCCGATTTCCCTTAGATTCCCCTTAAAGGTTTATTGCGATCGCCTCCGTCTTTTGGCTGATAAATTCACCCCTTGGGCTAAACTCAGGAGTGAGTGTAGATAGAAATCCGAGGCCTATCAAATTGGCCTGAGGCCCAAACCATCAGGGAAAAAGCCACGGTGCCAATACTTTACATTCTGGACTGTCACGTTCACATGATCTCGACTTTTACGGTGTGAACTCCTTTGAGAGAGGTTACCATGACCGATTTACAACTCCGCATCCAAGCCGAGGGTCATCCCGAACGGATTGTGGTGGTTGATCAAGAAGAATTGGTAATTGGTCGTCTCCCAGAATGTAGCCTCAGCCTCCAAATGGCCCAAATTTCCCGTTACCATGCCCGTCTACGTCGCAAGGAACAGGCTTGGATTCTCGAGGATCTCGGCAGCACTAATGGCACCTACCTCAACCATGTACGGATCACAGAACCCCAAACCATCCGCCAGGGGGATCTCATTCGCCTCGGCCATGCGTCGATTTTGGTAACGTTTCAAAATGCGGCCCTAGAGGAAGACACGACAGATCTTCATTTCGAAAATATGGGGGAAGGGCGGACAATTCTCCGCAATGCAGAAGAACTTAAAGAACAATGGCTCCAGGGGGAAGAGGGCCTTGGTCATCAACCCCACACTGAAACGGCGATCGCCCGTCTCAAAGAATTAGTCGATATCGCTAAACAACTTAGTTCTGCAGAGTCCATCGAAGCGATTTTTCGGCTGACCCGCAATGTGGTTTTCCGGGAATTGCCTGGCCTAGAACGGTTGGCTTTGCTGATCGACATCCGGGGCAATGGTAAATTGGAGCTCCTCAGTGCCGCAGCCCAGAGTTTACCAGACAACCATCCAGCGATTCGCACTCGGGCCTGGATTAGTCAGTCTGTCTGTCAAAAGGTTTTTAAAGAAAAAGTCGCTCTCAAATCTGTGGATGCCCAGAGTGACCAACGGTTTGCGGGGGAAGATAGTATTCTGACGAAAGGCATTCGTGGGGTGTTGGCAGTACCCCTCTGGGATCAAGCGCAAGTGGTCGGGGTGTTGTATGGGGATGCCCACCTGAAGCTGGAGGATTCGGAACCTATTGGCGATGATGATTTGAGCTTTTTCTCAACCATTGGTCATCTGTTGGCGGCCAGTGTGCAACGGTGGCTCCTCGGGCGTCGGCTCCAGGAACAGGCCCAAATTCGCCAAAAATTAGAGCGTTATCATTCACCGGCGGTAGTCCACCAACTGATTTCGGTAGGGGCCTTAAAAAATGGTCGTCTTCCCCCAAAAGAGGCGGAAATTAGTATTTTGTTTGCGGATATCGTCGATTTTACGCCCATTGCTGAGCAGTCTAGCCCCAGTGAAATTGCGGATTTACTGAATGTTTTCTTCGAGGAGATGCTCCACTCGGTTTTTGGCCAGGGGGGAACTTTAGATAAATTTATCGGGGATTGTATTATGGCGTTTTTTGGGGCGCCGGAACCCCAGATAGACCACGCGGAACGGGCGATCGCCGCTGCGATGGGGATGCTCAACCGTCTGGAACAACTAAACCTACAAAAAGTTTGGCCCAAGCCCATCCAACTCCGGATCGCGGTTAATAGTGGCAAAGCCTTTGTGGGGGATGTGGGCAGTAGCCAGCGCGTAGATTACACAGTATTGGGGGCAACCGTTAACCTGGCCGCCCGGATCGAAACCATCTGTCCACCAGGGGAATGTGTGATTACCGATGCGACCTATCGGGCCATTGGCGATCGCCATCAGGATCTATTTACTCCCATGGGCGAAGGACGTTTCAAAGGCATTGACCGTTTAATTCAGGTCTACCGCACCCAACGGCACCGCCATGTCAAACCCCCGTCCTTCAAGAGCACGGAAACCTATTCCACCTAATCTCTCTCTCCGTCCCGTTTCTGCAAAATAAATTCGGCGATCGCCAAATCCACCGGCGTCGTAATTTTAAGATTAGTCTCTTCCCCTTCAACAATTTTTACCGGCAAACCACAGCGTTCAAACAACGCCGCATCGTCCGTTACTTCCCAGCCAAGGGCTTTGCCCTGCCCATGGCACTCCTTCAACCGCTGTACCGCAAATCCTTGGGGGGTCTGGGCTGCCCACAACATCGCCCGGTCGGGGGTATCTTGAATCAAACCTTGGTCATCAACCACCTTAATTGTGTCCTTGACAGGGACTGCCGCAATCAAACCCTCACAATTAGCCAGGGCGGCCGCGCAACGATCAAATAATTCGGGAGTAGCCAAACACCTCGCCCCATCGTGGATCAATACCTGAGCTGCCGCCGCAGGCAGTGCCTGTAGACCGTTGTAAACAGATTCCTGACGCGTCTTACCTCCTTGGATAAGCTGTACAGGTTTAGTCAGGTTCAAATTCGCTAACATTGCCTCGAAATCAGGAAAATCCACCGGTTGTCCCATGATGCCGATCCATTCCACCGAATCCGCCGCCGCCGCCGCCCGTAGCGTCCAGCTAAACAACGGTTGATCCCGTAACTTGATCAACAGCTTATTGCGATCGCCGCCCATGCGTTTACCGACACCCGCCGCAGGCAGTAACAAGTGCACCATGGATTTTCCCCAACTTACTAAACGTTTCCGCCTATTCTCTTCTAAAATGATGCTGGATACGTAAGTTTATACCCCCCAAGATGCGAATACTAGCCTTAGTTCCCGGAGGAATTGGCGACCAAATCCTCTTTTTCCCGACCCTCGCTGATCTCAAGGAACGTTATCCCGAAGCCCTGGTGGACGTTCTGGTCGAACCCCGTGCCAAGGCAGCCTATCGCGTCTGTCCCCAGGTTCACGAAGTATTGACCTTTGACTTCAAAGACCGCAATGGCCCTGCTGATTATCTCAACATCCTAGGGACAATCCGTGACCGGGAATATGAAATTGCCCTCTCCCTCGGCAAAAATTGGGCCGTGGGCTTTCTCCTGTGGCTGAATGGGATCCCCATCCGCATCGGTTATAAAACCGCAACTTCCTGGTTTTTATCTAACCCAATCCCCCTCAACGAAAACCAGTATGCCGCAGCCCTTGATCATGACCTGCTCCAGAGCCTAGGGATCAAAACTCCCTGTCCTACACCGAGTATCAGTGTCCCTAATGGCGATATCCAGTGGGCAGAAGGGGAACAAAAGCGCCTGGGTTTAACGGAGGGTTATGTGCTCATCCATGGTGGGGCAAGCCAACTCTCCCAAGCTAAAGGCATCAATAAGATCTATCCTGTGACAAAATGGCAGGCGGTTATTGAAGACATTCACAACAAACAGCCCAACCTTCCCATCGTTTTACTACAGGGGCCCGAGGATGCGGTCTGGGCGACAGAATTGATGGGTCTTTTCCCTGATCTAAAAGTGACAAGACCAGAGGATATCGGCAAGTCGGCGGCGATGATTGCTGGGGCAAATCTGATGGTTTGTACTGATAGTGCGCCGATGCATTTGGCCGTAGCTGTGGGCACCTATACCATTGCCCTTTTTGGCCCCACCCAGGCTGAGCGTCTCCTGCCTCCCCACAGTGAGAAAGTGATTGGCATTCAGTCTTCTACGGGACAAATCGCAGATATCCAACCCAAAGACGTATTGGATCAAATTTGGCGTGGCTAAACCAGCAGTTTTCCTTGATCGTGACGGTGTTCTTAACATTGAAGCAGGCTATATCCACAACCTCGAAGACCTCAGGCTTATTCCAGGGTCGGCGGCGGCGGTGCGATCACTCAATGATCAAGGAATTTTTTGCTGTTTAGTTTCCAATCAATCGGGGCCAGCCCGGAATTATTATGGGGTTGACCACGTGGAAGCCCTCCACACCAGGCTGTGTGATCTTCTGCAAGAGGAAGCCAACGCCCATTTAGATGCCTTGTACTATTGCCCTTACCTCAGTCAAGCAGCGGGGGGAGTTCATCCAGAATTTACCCAGTGGGGCACCTGGCGCAAACCGAACACAGGTATGTTGGTGGCGGCGGCCTGGGAATACGATTTAGATTTGCGGCGGAGCTTTATGGTTGGGGATAAGGCGACGGACATCGATCTCGCCCATAATGCTGGCCTACGGGGGATTTTAGTCCAAACGGGCTACGGCAAGCGGGTGATCAAGGGAGAATACGAACACCACACGGCACCGGATTATACGGCGGCAACTCTCCAGGAGGGGGTGACTTGGATCTTGCAGCAGTTGGGAGAGAATGCATAGGTTTCTGGGAAATACGGAAATCCGCATCTGGGGTGGGGGCGATCGCCTAATTCGTGGCAACCCATCTTCCGGCAAAATAGAGGACAATTTCAGGTAAATTTTGAAGGTTTTGAAGGCATACGACCTATGGCAGTCCTCGAAAAAGGCAATATCACGATCCATACCGAAAATATTTTCCCGATCATCAAAAAATCTCTCTACACTGACCACGAGATTTTCCTGCGGGAGCTAATTTCCAATGCTGCCGACGCGATCACCAAACGAAAAATGGCAAAAATGGCCGGTGAAAGTAGCGTTGATGTGCCCGATGGCGAAATTATCATTGACGTCAACAAAGAGAAAAAACAGCTCTCCATTACGGACAATGGCATCGGGATGACCGCCGATGAAATCAAAAAGTATATTAACCAAGTCGCCTTTTCCAGCGCCGAAGAATTTATCCAAAAATATGGGAAGGACGCCAACGATTTAATCGGTCACTTTGGTTTGGGTTTCTACTCTGCTTTCATGGTAGCGACCCATGTACAGATTGATACCCTTTCCTGCAAAGACGGCGCCGAAGCGGTGCATTGGGCCTGTGATGGTTCTCCGGAATTTGAACTTTCGGCTAGCGATAAAAAAACTATCGGCACCACGATCACCCTCACCATGATGGATGAGGAAACGGAATACTTAGAGTCCCAACGGATTCGTCAATTGGTGAAAACCTATTCCGATTTTATGCCGGTGGCGATTCGCTTCGAAGGGGAGCAAATCAACAGACAGCGGGCCATTTGGAAGGAATCCCCCCAAAATTTAACCGACGAAGACTACCTCGAATTCTACCGCTACCTTTACCCCTTCCAGGAAGATCCTCTGCTCTGGGTACACCTGAATACCGACTATCCTTTTCTGCTTAATGGGATTCTCTACTTCCCGAAACTGCGACCGGACATTGATGTTACCAAGGGGCAAATTAAATTATTCTGCAATCAGGTTTTTGTCAGTGACCATTGTGAAGAAGTGATTCCTGAATTCCTCATGCCCTTACGGGGGGTTGTGGATAGCACGGATATTCCCCTGAATGTTTCCCGCAGTGCCCTGACCAACCACCGCACCGTCCGCCGCATCTCCGATTACATCGCTAAAAAAGTAGGCGATCGTCTTAAGTCTCTCTACGCAGAAAACTATAGTGATTACGTCAAAGGTTGGGAAGACATCGGCACCTTTGTGAAATACGGCAGTATCCGTGACGAGAAATTCAAAAAACAAGTCGAAGATATTCTCATTTACCGTAGCACTTACCAACCGAAAGCCCAGACAGAAACGCCCAAGGTGGAAGTCCAGAGTGGTGAGGGAGATCTCTGGGAAGACGTAGAATCCAAAGATACTAAAGAACCGTCAATGGCCCCCTACACAACTTTAAAAGATTATCTCGAGCGAAACCAAGAGAAGCACGAAAATCGCGTTTTCTATTGCACGGATCCGAGCACCCAAAGCACCTATATCGAACTGTATAAAAACCAGGATTTAGAAGTGCTTTACATGGACTCTTTCATTGATACCAACTACTTTATTCCTTTCCTGGAGCGGGAATACAGTGATGTCAAATTTTCTCGGGTTGATTCTGAATTAGATCAGAGCTTGGTAGAAGAAGATAAAGCCAGCGAAATTGTTGATCCTAACACGAATAAAACCCGGGCTGAAGTGATTAAAGAATTGTTTGAAACAGCCCTCAATAAGCCGAAGGTTAATATCAAAACCCAGTCTATCAAATCTGGAGATAACACCACTACACCGCCGGCCATGGTGCTTTTACCGGAGGCAATGCGACGTCTCCAGGAAATGACGGCGATGATGCAACAAACTGCCATGCAGTTTCCTGAGGATCATGTACTGATGATCAATCTAGCCCATCCGTTGATTGAAAACATCTATCAACTCAACCAAGGATCAATTCTCCAGGCAGATGGGAGTTCTTCTAACCAAGAAACCATTGAGATGATGTGTCAGCATGTCTATGATTTGGCACTGATGGCCCAAAAAGCTTTTGATGCCGAAGGAATGAAGGCCTTTGTTGAACGTTCTAATCAAGTTCTAACCCGTTTGACGCAGAAATAACCCAAAATTATTAGTGATTTACCAAACCGAATAAGACATTTTGATCTCCTCCACGGGGGGAGATTTTTTTATGAATTAAATCATTTCACCAGGGAGTAGGTTATGCTCAATAGCTGTTCTCGCTTTTTATGATTCAACTATGGCTCGCCTTTCCCAGGAATTGCACCGTTATTTTTTCGAAGAAGACCGTGGTGAAACCGTGAGTTTAGCTCAGGTCATGGCGATCGCCAAAGAAAAAGTATTTGGCATTGTTCTGGCAATTTTGTCGTTCCCCTCCGCCTTGCCGATTCCTGCTCCGGGCTATTCCACTCCCTTTGGTGTGCTCATTTTTGTGATTGCGATTCAACTGATCCTGGGACGCACCCAGTTATGGTTGCCCCTTTCTTGGCAGCGGAAGACCGTCAAAACAACGATGGCCCAAGGCGTGCTCGAAAAAGGTTTGCCCTGGCTAAAAAAGATCGAGGCGATCGCCTATCCCCGTTTGCCCTTTGTCTGCCAGAGTCGCCCTGGGCGGATGATTATGGGCTTGACCATGGCGCTGATGGCCACTTCGATGATGATTCCCATTCCGGGAACCAATACCCTGCCCGCGATGGGGGTTTTTATTATGGCCTTTGGGTTGCAGGAAGATGACGGTCTAATCAGTGTTGGGGGGGTTATTTTCTCCTGGGCGATCGCCATCATTATGGTTTCGGTTATTTATGTGTTCTTTAATGGTGGTCTGAGTATTCTCGACATCATCAAAGACTGGGTCAAAATCCAATTTGGTCTGGTCTAAACTGCCGACAGGAAACCGATAGAATAGGTTAGGCTTACTGAATTTAAAACAAATTTTCATGTCCCAGTTTCCCTCCCTAGAAGCCGCCCTCAAACACTTCTTCGGATATGAAAGTTTCCGCCACGGTCAAAGGAGCGTCATTGAAGCAGCCCTAGCTAACCGGGATATCCTCGCCCTAATGCCGACGGGGGCCGGGAAATCCCTCTGTTTTCAGTTACCGGCGCTGATCAAGCCCGGATTGACGGTGGTTATTTCTCCCCTAATCGCCCTGATGCAAGATCAAGTGGATACCCTCACCGATAATGGCATTGGTGCTACCTTCCTCAACAGCACCCTCAGCCTCGACCAAGCGCGATCGCGGATCCAGGCAATCTTCAACGGCAAGATAAAACTTCTTTACGTTGCGCCTGAAAGACTTTTTAATGAAGGTTTCCAGCAACTCCTCACCGATGTCGATCAAACTATTGGTTTGGCCGGGTTTGTGGTAGATGAGGCCCACTGTGTCTCTGAATGGGGCCATGATTTCCGTCCAGAATATCGCCAGTTACAGCACCTGAGAAGACGTTATCCCCGCACCCCTTGCCACGCGTTTACTGCCACTGCCACCCAGCGCGTCCGCCAGGATATTATCGAGCAGCTTGCCCTGCAAAATCCCAGCTTTCACTGCACCAGCTTTAACCGCCCGAATCTCTACTACGAAGTTATTCCCAAAAGTAGCAAGAGTTATCCCCAACTGTTGAGCTATGTCCGTAAACGGCGGGGGCAATCGGGGATTATTTATTGTTCCAGCCGCAAAAAGGTGGATGAACTGGCCGCACGTTTAAAACAAGATGGTCTGAACGTTTTGCCCTACCATGCGGGAATGGCCGATAGCCTCCGGGCCGATTACCAAGATCAATTTATTCGGGATGATGTGCCGCTGATGGTGGCGACCATTGCTTTCGGCATGGGTATCAATAAGCCTGACGTGCGCTTTGTGGTGCATTATGACCTACCAACGAATTTAGAGCGCTATTACCAAGAATCGGGCCGCGCCGGACGGGATGGGGAACCGGCCCACTGCACCTTGTTTTATAGTACGGGGGACATTAGGAAGGCGGAGTATTTCATCGAGCTCAAGGAAGACGAACAGGAAAAACGCATCGCCTACCAACAGCTGCAAAAAATGATCGACTACGCCGAAGGGATTGAATGTCGGCGGACGATCCAACTCAGTTACTTTGGGGAGCAGTTTGCGGGGAATTGTGCTGGCTGTGACAACTGCCAAAATCCTCGCCCGGTGGAAGATTGGACCATTGAAGCGCAGAAGTTTTTATCTTGCGTTGCCCGTTGTCGAGAACGGTATGGTATGACCTACATTATCGATGTGCTGCGGGGTTCTAAGAAGGAAAAAATTATCCAGAATGGCCACCACGAGCTATCTACTTATGGGATTGGTCTCGACCACACAGCTGAGGCGTGGAAACATCTGGGGCGATCGCTTTTACATCAGGGCCTAGTGGCGGAAACGAGTGATGGCTATCGGGTACTGAAATTAAATGCTCTCAGTTGGGAAATCCTCAGAAAACAACGGGAAGTGAAAATTGCAGTGGAGCGACGCCCAACGACCCCAGAGCTTTTGGGGATTGCAGACAGTCGCCTCGATGCAGAAATTTTGTTTGGACAACTGCGGCAACTGCGAAAACAACTGGCTGATGCCAACTGGGTGGCGCCCTATATGGTGTTTTCCGATGCGACCCTCCGGCAAATGGCAACACAACGACCGCAGACCCAGGCAGATTTTTGTGCCCTTTCTGGGGTGACCAGTGCCAAGTACCAACGATATGGGGAACCCTTCCTGAAAGCAATTCAAGAATTTTGTATAGCAGAAGCGCCAGCCAAACCCCAGATTCACGGCACTCAGTTAATTACTCTCCAGCTTTACCAACAGGGGCTATCGGTGCCGGAAATTGCGAAACGCAGAAATCTCACGGCGGGCACAATCAATGAGCATTTAGCCGCATTATTGCAGAGTGGAGAAGCGATTGATCTTGATCGTCTTGTGAAACCAGCAGCCCAGACGGAAATTGAAAAGGCGATCGCCACTGTGGGCGCTGATTCCTTGAGTCAACTGCGGGAGCACCTCCAGGAAAAATACAGCTACGATGCGATCAAGCTGGTGCGGGCAAAATATCTCCAGGAGTCAAAATCAGCCTAAAAAGTCGGATTTTACTGCAAATTTAGGAAATTATCGAGGTTTCTCAGCAATTTGGGCGGGAAACGACGTACAGTTTTTAACCAGTCCAAATCCCGGTAACGACTATCTAAACCAGCAGCCGACACCCAATTACTTTCCGCTTCCCCAAATTGGTGGTTTCCCCAGAGCATCGCCGTCAGGGCCACCCGAGCATCGGCAAACAGTGGATATTTACGCACTAGGGCTTTCATCCGGTCGAGGGCCGTTTTTTCGTCTCCCACCTGGTACAGGGCAAGGGCATAACTTTCGGCAGCCCAGGCAAACCGAGGGTCGAGTTCTGTCGCTTTTTGGTAGTCCTGGAGGGCCTGCTCCCAATTCCCCAAACTGCTGTAGGCATTACCACGATTGTGGTAGGCGATCGCCTCCTGGGGGTCCAGTTCAATGGCTCTGTTGTAATCGGCGATCGCTTTGGTAAACCGTTGTTGCTGTTCGAGGATGGCGCCGCGGTTAAAGTAGGGTTCCACCTGGTCTGGGGCGAGGCGGATCGCTTCATCCAGATCGGCTAGGGCCGCATCAAATTGGCTCAAACCGGCCCTAGTGTTACCCCGATTGCTCCAGAGGGCAGGATTTGTGGGAAATTCCTCTATTAGATCCGACCAAATTTTTTCTGCTGTAAATAAATCTCCCTTTTTCGCCGCTTGGATGGCGGTTTGGGTAAGACGGTCTCCCTCAGAAATTTGGGCATTGGTGAGGGCAAAACTCGGCCAACAGAGATTCAACCAGAGAAGCAGACTACAAAGCAGACTAACAATTGGGCGCATGGATCAGGGCGTAACGGCGTTCACAAAAAGGGCTACGGGTACTATAACGCGTCTCTACCAGGTGACTTTGCCGTCTAGGTCACTGGCTTTCTTTTCGCCGATGCCCGACACCCGTTGCAGATCGCTCAAGCTACTGTAAGGACGGCCTTCAATAATCCGTTGGGCGAGGCTGGGGCCAATGCCAGGCAGGGTTTCCAGTTCTGCGGCGCTGGCAGTGTTGAGATTCACGGGGCCATCGGTGGCAGCCGCGTTACAGTTGGCGGGGATGGGTTTCTGTTTGCTGGCGATAAAAGGCGGGATTCCCAGGTAGGCTGTGGTATAGAATTGGTCAAATTCGGATTGGAACTGGCGGGCGATCGCCTCGTTTTGAATAATTAACAGGGTCTCATCGTTTTGGTTATTGGCGGAGGCTGACCAGTTGTGGGAGCCCGTAATCACCGTTTTCCCATCGATGACGGCGAATTTATGGTGAAATTTATCTCCCTTGGGCAATTTTGGGGTGCCGACGCTGGTAATCGGGTTAGCCCAGGGCCGGTTAAAGGGGTCACATTTTTCCTTGAGATTCACCCCCAATAGATCCAGCCCATCGCTATATTCTCGAAAAGCAAAGCTAGGGTCAATTAGAGCGCGGATATCTGTACCTTCTTGGTTCTCTTTTTCAAGGATGTTGGCGATTTTTTGCTCTGAGAAAACAAACAGCGCCAAACTGACGGATTCTCTAGCCTGGGCGAGGGTGCTACCAATCAGGCCGTTACTGGTGCTTTCCCAGGGTTGGGAACTGGAAAAAGGAGAAAACTGAATGGTGACGCGACTATCCCCCACCGTAAAGGTTTGGGGTGCTTCCTGGAGTTTCTGGACGCCGAATTTACGCCCGCTCCACATCTCCTCAAATTCTGCGGTAAAAGTTTGGGCGATCGCCTGGTCTTGGATCCGAATCAGGTGGTTCACATTGCCCCGGGTTTCTGGGTTGCCAAAATCCCCATGGGTTCCGCTCAGGGTCCAGTTGGCCGAGCCAGTAATCACGGTTTCCCCATCAACGACCATAAATTTGTGGTGCATCAGGCCGCTCCCCTTGGAACCGTCGGCGGTGTCATCGAGGATGGGAATCTGGGCTTTCTCTAAAATGGCGATCACATCGTATTTTTCACTTTCGGCGGCGTCTAAAAAACCATCTTGATTCTCATCAGCGAGGGCGACAAATTCTTGGTATTTCCCCTGATCTCGCTCATCCAGCTCTAAAAGCTCTGGGGAATCGGGATCAGCCCAGGGTTGGCGGTAATTATTTTCCACAATGACCCGGATTTTAATTCCCGCAGCGGCTTGGGCAGCAAGGGCTTCTGCTACCAGGGGTAAATTTAATTCTTGCACCGCAATATCAATGGTGCGTTGGGCACTGTTAATCCCGTCAACCAAGACCGCTTCCAGGTTATCCCCCGGTCTTTTCAGTTGGCGGTACGGTTCCGTGTACTGGACTTCGGGGCGGTGGTTAAAGTAAACCTGAATGAACTCATCCTGAGGCGATCGCCCCCGGGCTCCCCGACACCCCGTCAGTAAAACGAAGAAACTCCCACAAAGGGCAAATATTCTACGGCGAGGGGATTGGGCAATCATGGAGGAGGGATAGCTGAGAGACAAGAAAAGTTTAGTAATCGTAGGGATTTCTCGGAGTGGGGATGGGCTCTACTGTACTGGCTTGGATCACCAACTGGCGTTGAGGCTGGCTGTCATTATTAGAATCTTCGGTGTTGAGTTGAAGATCTTCTGTGATCATTTCCCCACTTACTTCCACCCAGGAATCTGGCGTAAAGGCCTGGCGACTCCCTTCCAGTTTCACGGGCAAACCCACCGGATAGGCATCCACTGCACAACAGGTCAGCACAAAGCGCGACACCATCATGTAATTGTCCGGTAGCTGGGGCAGATGGGTCACGAAACCCTTCACTTTCACCGGATCCCCCGTGTAGGCATCCGGCTCAGGATACACATTTAAAGTCCTGATCCAATCCAGTAATGTCCGCTCCTCGGGAGAGGTACCCAGGCGAAAACTCTCCGGTTGGCTCCGGGTGAGGGGTAATTCTTCCGTTAGTCCCCGTTGAATCGCCGTTTGACTCGAAAGAATGGTAGGCGGAATCAAAAAACCGGCGATCGCCACCAGGATCAACAGACCACTGCCCACATTCTGGGGTAAGAGGGTGATGTGCTGCACCGATTCCCCAACACTCACCTGGGGCCGCACCTGCTGCCATAATTTGCCCAAACCGAGGAGCAGTAAAATAATTCCGGCTGCTGTACACAGACCAAAATAGTTCGGATGAATGAGCAAGGCCAACTCACCCGTGATGGCATACTTCAGCAATAGAAAGCCCCACGCTAACAGGGCCACAATATCAAACCAAGGAGCCAAATTCACCCCTTTCCGTACAGAAGGATTAATCATTACTATCTCTACCAAATACCTGGAAAAATATCCCTGTCGTCACCCGCTCAACCTCAAAATAACTGGGTTGATTCCTCTTCATCCATCTCGATCGGATCATCCTCCATCATGGCAGGATCGATGAGAGTAATATCAAAGGGATCTTCTTCCCCCGAACTCGTTTTGGCTTCACTCCCAGACCGTTGCGATCGCCATTCATAGCGCGCCAGGATTTGTGGTCCAAAGGTGACAACATCTCCATCCTGGAGGGTCATCGCTTCTACTTTATTCCCATTGAGCAAAATACCATTAGCACTAACTTTCTGAAGACCATCCCCATCGACAATGCGATAGTAAGTTTGCCCATCATTCCCCAGAAACCGAATCAAAGTCGCATGGAGCCGGGATACAAACTGCGACTGGAGATGAATCGCACAGGTACTGTGACGACCAATCGAATAATGGGGAGCTGTCAAAATATATTCCCGTTGACCAGCATCATCTTGTACGAAAAACAGATGCTGGCACTGATTTGTTTCGAGGGTAGGAGCAACGACCATAGATTCCAGACTAACAGGAGCAATAACTCAGAAACAGTACCCAACTATGATAGGTCAGCTGAATGAACTTACCCACATCTACGGGCTCACCCCGAATTCAATGGACATTGGTGCGCTTTTCCCCGGTAACGCTGCCTCCGCTATGATACAACGCCTTCACCCGGATCTTGCCCCACAGAAAAGTCCACCGCCGTCAACTTAGGCCATGGACACAACTCACTACAAAAACTTAAGCGTTTAGAAAAACCTTGATCGGGGTTGGGTTCCCAGGAGAACCTTAACCGAAGCGGCCACTCACATATTCTTGGGTTGCCTGCTCCCGGGGATTCTGGAAAATGACTTCCGTGCGATCACACTCACCGAGATAGCCTTGGCGGGTGCCATCTTCATTGGTCTTGACGTTGAAGAACGCCGTCATATCCGCTACCCGGGAGGCCTGCTGCATATTGTGGGTAACGATCACGATGGTGTACTGTTCCTTGAGTTGGTGGATCAATTCTTCGATCTTGAGGGTGGAGATGGGATCGAGGGCAGAACAGGGTTCATCCATGAGGACAATTTCCGGTTGAATGGCGATCGTCCGGGCAATACAAAGACGCTGTTGTTGTCCCCCAGAAAGGGCTAGACCACTTTGACGAAGCTTATCTTTAACCTCATCCCAGAGAGCGGCCTGGCGCAGGGATCGTTCTACCAATTCATCCATATCGCCCTTGTAGCCGTTGATTCTGGCCCCGTAAGCAATATTTTCATAAATGGATTTAGGGAAAGGATTCGGCTTTTGAAAAACCATCCCAATCCGGCGTCGTACTTCCACAGGATCAATGCCCGAAGCATAGAGACTGCTGCCGTGGTAGGAAATATTTCCCTCTAACCGGAAGGACGGAATCAGATCATTCAGGCGATTATAGCAACGTAGGAGGGTACTTTTGCCGCAGCCAGAGGGGCCAATAAATGCTGTTACTTGATTCTTAGGAATATTGAGGTAAACACCTTTAATCGCCAAGAAATTGCCATAATATACACTGACATTCTCTGTCTGTAAAACATAGTCTGTCGCGCTCGCATTGTCGATATCAATCATTGGAAAAACAGCTTATCTGGGCCGGATGCAGGATATTCAGAAAAATATAACCAAAAAAATAAATTACCGAACAATTTGATTGTGCTAATGGTCGTATTCTGGGGGCGTAGTTGACAATGCCTCGGTGTGGTTAGCGTCGGACTTTCCGCTGGGGCCGATTTTTGCCCAGAACATCAGAAAAAACAAATTTTCGGCATCCGTATCTTATCAGTCCAATGACATCTTGACTTTAAGAACAGGTAAACTTTTACGCTGCGGGAAAAAGAAGCATTTGGTTTTTCTGCTGGGTTTTAAAAGTAAAGTACCGTAATTATCTTCTGCGGATTTAGGTAGTTGCTCAGAGAGTGTTGTGGAAGAACTCGGTCTGTCTTAGGGGGGAGGTGCGATTTCGAGTTGAGGTAAGTCGAGATCCTGGGGGTCTAGGTCATCGGCTTTTACTTCTTGAATGGGACTGACCTGGAAAATCACTCTAAAGGTTTGCCGGTTACGTTTACGGAGGAAGTCTTCGACCAGGAGTGCTTGTCTGGGAGTAATCTCTTTTGTGGCCTGGAGCGTGACGTAAATAACTGGGGGAGAGGATGTCCAGTCGACGCGTACTCTAACGTTTTCAACGCCTTGACCCACGGTGACGGTTTTGGTGGTGAGCTGGTCGGTAATGCTCTGCTGGAGGCGGAGTTGTTGGACAAGTTGAACAAATCGAGCTCCTAGGGGAAGCAGCAGGATGAGGGTTAAAGCCATAGTCCAACCGAGGGCATGGTTGATTTCGGCATAGCCCGCAATGATATAGACGACCATACAGGCGAGGGTGATGCCCAGGAGGTTGGTCAGATAGAGCAGGAAAGCTCCCCGGGAATAGTTGAGGTAACCTTGGGATAGGGACAAACCGACAACACACAGGGGAGGCATCAAAGCCACGGCGATCGCCGTTCCAGCGAGGGCATCGCTAATTCCCCGACGGACTTTGGCAAAACCACTAATGCCCCCAGCAGCTACCGCAATACCGAGATCAATGAGGTTTGGTTGGGTGCGGGCGGTGAGTTCGGAGCCAAAATCGGGAATCCCCACAATCACCCCAATCATCCAGGACAAACCCAAGGCGATCGCCGTGGCCCCGGTAATGGAATAAAGCGATCGCCAAAATAATTTCAGTTCCCCTTCTAGGGCCGCAAAGGCCAGGCCCCGCAAGGGCAACATGAGAGGAGCCACCAACATCGCTCCGATAATGACCGCTGTACTGTTACTAATCAGGCCAAAGGTCGCAATAACGCAGGAACTGACTGTGAGCATGACAAAATTTAGGCGCCAACTGGCCTCAACCAGGAGCTGTCGGTAGAGTCGCCGCGTTTTTTTCCCAGCGACCGGACGGGGAACAAACCACTGCACGAACGCCACAAGAGCTAGCCACCACTCCATTACCGCACCATAGGTCTGGGGATTTCGATACAGTTGCCGCCGATACCAAACCATTGTCCTGAGTTCTCCTCGAGATACACCTGAGCCTTCGATTGTAGAAGCCAATGCCCAGGGTGACACATGGTTGATGGACTTTTTCAAGACGGGCAAGACTCCAGGACAGAGTGGAGCAAAGGCGATCGCCCAGGGACTTACTTTTTGGGAAGGAAGATTTTATAATGGGAATTCTGTAAAAATCTGTAAGTAAATCCCATGGCAGTTCCAAAAAAGAAAACCTCCAAAACAAAGCGTGACCAACGCCGGGCCCACTGGAAGCGCAAAGCAACCATCGAAGCACAGAAAGCCCTCTCCCTCGGTAAGTCTGTCCTCACTGGCCGTTCTAGCTTTGTTTATCCTTCCCCCGAAGAAGACGAAGAGTAAGTCCCTATTGTTTTGTTTAGACATTACCCTAAATTTTTTATTCAAAATCAATATAGTTTTTAGTCAAAAGGTGGAAAATCTTCCGCCTTTTTTAATGTCTTATTGGTTCATGCCCGCAATGATTATCCGAACTGTCCCCTCCCAATCTCCGAGGAAATAACGGTAGACTATGTAGCAGTCAAAATTTAGCCTAACCTCCGAGCCTGACCGTTTATGACCGCAAAAACTGCCATTTCTGCCCCCCAGTACGACGTAATTGTGATTGGTTCCGGGATCGGGGGCCTGGTGACGGCGACCCAATTGGCAGCCAAAGGGGCAAAGGTATTGGTGCTTGAACGCTACATCATCCCTGGAGGCAGTGCAGGCTATTTTGAACGGCAGGGCTATCGCTTTGATGTGGGCGCCTCAATGATTTTTGGCTTTGGTGATCGCGGCACGACCAACCTTCTTACCCGGGCTTTAGCGGCAGTGGATATGGTGATTGAAACGGTGCCAGATCCAGTGCAAATTCACTACCATTTACCCAACGACTTGGAGATCAAAGTCCACCGAGATTACGAAGCATTTTTAACGGAACTAACGGCCCGTTTTCCCCACGAAGCGGAGGGTATTCGCAAATTTTATGACGAATGCTGGAAGGTTTTTAATTGTCTCAACAGCATTGAATTGCTCTCCCTAGAAGAAATTCGCTATCTTCTGCGGGTATTCGCCCAGAAACCCCTCGCCTGTTTAGGGCTACTGAAATATCTCCCGAAAAATGCCGGAGACTTAGCACGGCAATACATTAAAGATCCGGAGTTACTCCAATTTATTGACATGGAATGTTACTGCTGGTCTGTGGTACCCGCCGAACTGACACCAATGATCAATGCAGGTATGGTCTTTAGCGATCGCCATTACGGGGGAATCAATTACCCCAAAGGAGGAGTTGGTCAAATTGCCCTCAAACTCGTTGAAGGTCTAGAAAAACACGGTGGGAAAATTCAATATGGGGCGAATGTCTGCAATGTCATTACAGAAAAAGGGAAAGCTGTTGGGGTGCGTCTAACCAATGGCACCGAATACCACGCCAAAAAAATTGTTTCCAATGCCACCCGCTGGGATACCTTCGAGAAACTCCTTCCCGCCCAGGAGAAACCCTTCTTCGAGACTCAATGGACAGAAAACTATCAAAAATCCCCCAGTTTTCTCAGCTTACACCTAGGCGTAAAAGCGAATGTACTTCCGGCTGACGTTGAATGTCACCATATCCTCCTGGAAAATTGGGACACCATGGAAGCAGAGCAAGGCACGATTTTTGTCTCGATTCCGACCCTCCTCGACCCCAGCCTCGCTCCGGATGGCCACCATATTATCCATACCTTCACCCCCAGTTGGCTGAGTGAGTGGCAGGGACTTGCTCCCCAGGAATATGAAGCTAAAAAAGAAGCCGCAGCCTGGCGTTTAATCGATCGCCTCGAAGCTATTTTTCCCGGTTTGGATGCAGGCTTAGACTATATGGAAGTGGGCACCCCCCGCACCCACCGCAAGTTCCTAGGACGAGTAGATGGTTCCTATGGACCAATTCCCCAGCGGAAACCCATGGGATTAGTGGGCATGTTTAATTTTGGAGGGTTCCCACCGAAGGTGAATAAAACGGAAGTGCCCGGTCTTTACTGTGTAGGAGATAGCACTTTTCCGGGTCAGGGGTTAAATGCCGTTGCTTTCTCTGGTTTTGCCTGTGCCCACAAGGTGGCGACGGATTTAGGTTTTTAGTCGTTCAATCGTTCAAAAAAAGAGGGGTCGAATTCCCCTCCCTAGCTCGTCGCTAAATTTCACCAGGTTCCACAAGAGAAGATCTCGCACCGTTTAACGGGGAGTTAGTTTTGCCAGGGTTGCATTTTGGTAGTAGTGGCGCAGAATTTGTTGGTAATCAATGCCTTGGGCCGCTAAGCCATTGGCGCCCCATTGACTCATGCCAACACCATGTCCAAAGCCCTTACCGTAGATATAGACATCTCCCTGTTGGATTCTGGCATTGATCAGAGTGCTGCGTAGCTCCAAAAGACTACGGAGTTGGTCACCGCTGATATTTTTTGTACCGCGATCGCCAATCACTTTCATCGTGACGACTCGACCCTGGGGGGTAGCCCGTTGGGGAATGAGCTGCTTGACGGTACCAACGCCGCCGACCAGTTGCCCTAAACGTGCTGCTGAAATAGTTTTACTCCACTGATAGACCGGAGCAGATTGGTCATAGTCCACCACTCCCCGCAGGTAGGGTAGAGGCTGGCTCCACACATCTTCGACGTTTTCTGTATGCCCCCCAGAGGAAGAATGGAATACCGCTAAAATCACATCGCCGTTGTAGGTCATCACCTGATTGGCTGTGGCATCTACCGCCGCGTGGGTAGTGCTGTATTCACTGTTTAAACCTTTGTAGACCTGACTGGCAGTGGTGGTATCAAGGTCAAAGGGCTTACTTTTATTTTCAGCACTCTTTTTCAGGGCATAGGTACGAGCCGCGACCGCCTGGGCTTTGAGTGCTTCCTGGGGCCAACTGGGAATCGCTTCGGCTCCGACAACACTATAAAGATAATCTTCTAGGTCAACATGATTAATGGCCAGAATCCCATTACTGTCTTGACGCAGTTGGGTGCGACCCCGATACCAGCGATCGCCAATCCAAACATAGCCACCATCTTTCGGTTCAACCCACAATTCTGTCGCCCGCCAACGGTCAAAGGCCAACTGATTACCCTGGCGTCCCACCTCAAAGGAGCTCATCCCGGCAATTTCGCCAAGCACTTGTCCCTGACCATTTTTAATCAGAGCATTGGTGGAACTGCCCACTTGCAGTTTTGCAGTGGTTTGTCGCACAGCTACCCGCAGATTAACCACTGCCTCGGCTGGTGTGGGGGCCGATAACCACAGAAGTCCCGCAAGAATCCAGGAATGTCCGATTAATCTACGTAAGGGTTTAAACATAAACACACTAGAAATCTACAAAGGCGACCAATGACATCAAATAGGCAAAGGAATTTTAGTAATTATCACTCTAGAACCGCTAACCGCTGAGTTGGTTCCAGCACAATTTTACGACTCAATCTAGCACGAAATTTAGGCGATCGCCGTGCCATCGCTGGGGTAAACATCCTGCAACCGTTGGGCACCAACCGCTTTAACCGCTTCTGCTAAGTTAATATCGCCAGTATAAATTGCCCGACCGACGATCGCCCCCATAACCCCAATTCCTTCTAGAGCTACCAAATTGATGAGATCGCCCAAGGAACTCACTCCCCCTGAAGCGATCACGGGAATATCAATGGTGGCTGCCAGTTCCCGTAAGGCTTCTAAGTTCGGGCCAGCCATGGTGCCATCCCGATGAATATCTGTGTAAATAATCGCTGTAACCCCTTGGATAGCCATCCGTTGGGCCAAATCCGTTGCCAAAACCTCAGAGGTTTCCAACCAGCCTTTGGTGGCAACTTTCCCATTGCGGGCATCGATACCAACGGCAATACGTTGGGGATACCTGGTGCAGAGCTCCGTCACCAAGGTTGGATTTTCCACCGCCGCTGTGCCGATAATAGCCCGTTCAACCCCCACATCAAACAGTTGTTTCACACTCTCCACCGTGCGGAGGCCGCCCCCCACCTGTACTGGAATATCAATGGCCGCCACGATTTTCTGGATGGCACTTAAATTGACAGATTCCCCCTGTTTTGCCCCGTCGAGATCTACGACATGGAGTCGGGTAGCCCCTTGTTCCGCCCAGGTTCGCGCCACCTGTACCGGGTCATTGTTAAAAACCTGCGCCTGTTCGTAATCGCCCTGGTAAAGACGGACACACTGGCCGCCGAGCAGATCAATTGCGGGGATAACTTCCATAACAAAAAAAATGTTGTGATATAAACAAAAGCCCTGTTATAATAGCGAACTGTTGACCCGGTGGTATAGCCAAGTGGTAAGGCAGAGGTCTGCAAAACCTCCACTCCCCAGTTCGAATCTGGGTACCACCTTTTAAAT
>JAYKIK010000182.1:0-2781 GCA_035284725.1 Synechococcus sp. | reverse complement strand
CAGACTAAACGCCAAACTCCGTTGACCTTCAGGAGCATGTTCTCCCCGATACTCATCGAATAACTCTACCCCTGACAGCAGTTTTTTCGCAGTCTTTTGCATCACCTGTTCCAGATCTGCGACGGATGTTTCGAGGGGCGCAAAGAATGCTAAATCTCGGGTAACGGCGGGATAAGTAGAAAAAGCCTTAAAGATGGGCACCTGTTGCGATGGACGATTTAGTACTGTCTGCAACATCTCCAGTTTGAGTTCAAACACATACACCGCATCGATCAAATCTTTTTCCTGGCGCAATTGGGGATGTAATTGTCCGAAGATACCGATTTGCCTTCCTTGTAACCAGAGGGAAGCTGTCCGTCCAGGATGTAGTTGCACCTTGCTCGAGTCTGCCCGGTAGCTAATTTCTAGGCCCAATTGGGTAAAGGCTGCGTCTAATAAACCTTTGGCCTCGTACCAAGTCATGGGTTGACCCTTGCCACCCGTTGCCCAACTGCCATCAGGATTTAAATTCCCCCCGAGAATCCCGGCCAGGTAGTCTGCCTCGGCATAATCCTCATTTTCCAGCCAGAACACACGGCCAATTTCAAAGGCATTTAAGGCACCATTTCCCTGGGACTGGTTATAGGCAAAGGCGTCGATTAATCCTGTCAGTAATTCCTTCCGGAGCGCAGAATATTCCACAAAGAGGGGGTTGCTGAGTTTAATGTCAGCGAGTTCCGGTTTAACTAGGGAATAATGCACCACTTCCGTGAGGCCGATCGCCCGAAAACTTTCGCGCAATTTACGGTTAATTTTTTCGGCGGGGGAAAGATATCCTGCGGCGGACTGACTGGGGAGGGTGTCACAAAAATTGTCGTAGCCATAAAGTCTAGCCACTTCCTCGATCAGGTCAATTTCCCGCTCTAGATCCCGATAACGGTAGGGGGGCACCTGCACATCCCATATCCCTTCGCCGGTGGATTCGAGTTCGCAGCCAAGATCCGCCAGAATCCGCTCTACATCTGCCAGAGGCACATCAAAGATCTCACCATCTTTTTGCACATGGCCCAACACTTCATGGAGCCGCTGTAAGCGGAGGGTAATCTTCGGCCGAGAGTTGGGATCGGGTCTGGTGTCGGCCATGCCACGGTTCACGACCTGACCCCCGGTGAGTTCTCGTAATAAGGCGATCGCCCTTTGGGCAGCCCGGTCTAACTCCACTTGGTTAACGCCCCGTTCGTAGCGGGTGGAAGATTCACTGCGTAGGCCCACCGCCCGGGAGGAACGTCGCACCGTTACGGGTTCAAATAAAGCTGCTTCCAGAACAATATTGTGGGTGCCGTCATGGACTTCAGTATTTTCGCCCCCCATCACCCCAGCCAAGGCCACGGGCACATCGTTAGCTGTAATCACCAGATTTTTTTCAACTAAAGTCCGTTCCTGGCCATCCAGGGTGGTTAATGTTTCCCCATCCTCCGCAAAGCGTACCCCCAGGGTGAAATCATCGGAGCCAGCAACCTGGGCTAACCGTTCTCGGTCAAAGGCATGAAGGGGTTGTCCCCATTCCAGCAACACGTAATTCGTGATATCCACCACATTGTTGATCGGACGTGTCCCCGCCGCCTGGAGTCGAAACTTAAGCCAATCGGGGGAAGACGCTGTTTTTACCCCTTCGATGACTGTGCCAATGTAGGCGGGACAAGCGAGATGATCCGCAACGGCAATATTTAAGGTGTTTGCTCCGGCATTAGCGGCGGGAATCTCTGGTAATTTCACTTCAACCCCGGTCAATGCTGCCACTTCCCGGGCCACACCGACCATACTCAGGGCATCGGCTCGGTTCGCGGTGGCGGTTAAATCTAAGACCACATCATCTAAGCCGAGCAGGGGGCGCACATCCATCCCCGGTTTGAGGTCAGCTTGTTCAAAAATGTGGATGCCATCGGAGTCTTTTTCAAGGCCCAGTTCAGAGAGGGAACAGATCATCCCAGAGGAATTTACACCGCGTAATTTGGTGGGTTTGAGTTTCAGGTCAACGGCGGGTAGGCAGGTGCCCAAGGTGGCGACGGGAACAAAGATATCAGCCCGGACATTTTTTGCGCCACAGACAATGGTGGATAGTTCGGCTGCCCCAATATCGACTTGGCAGATACTGAGCTTATCGGCATCGGGGTGGGGCTCACGGGTCACTACTTTCCCGACCACAACCCCATCGGCCAGGCGACGGCGATCTTCGATTTCCTCCACCTCAAATCCGGCAATGGTTAAGGTTTTGGCTAATTCTTCTGGGGATAAGCTGATGTCGACAAATTCTTTTAACCAATTCAGGGAAATCCGCATTGACTTTTTGGGGCATTACACTAGTTTCAAGGAGTTTATTCTAAACGCTTCCCTCCCCCTCCCGGGAAAATCTTCCAGGCGATCGCCTCGGATTAAAAATCATGGCTCACTGGGCTTTTGGATGGACTTTGGCCAGGGCAATTTTGATGATTGAGGGCTTTTTTGGGGCAAACTAGAGACAATCTGCCCATAATCTTGGGGGTGCATAAATCCGCTCAGGCGGTGGGATATGATGGATTCTAGGGTGTTTAAAGCCCATGGCTCCCATTTCCCCCGGTCCTCCCCCCATTCTCTTTCTGGTGCTGCATCGGCTACTGTAATGGCAATGGCGATCACCCCTCCCCCCAAGGTGACTCTAGATGAGCTACTGTATCAACCCCGATTGTTCTAATCCGAAAAATCCCCTCAAGGCCCGGGTCTGTGCAACCTGTGGGAGTAGTCTCATTTTGCGCCAGCGCTACA
>JAYKIK010000181.1:0-21887 GCA_035284725.1 Synechococcus sp. | reverse complement strand
GCCCTCTCTTCCGGTTCCGCCTGTAGTAGCGGTAAACCTTCCCATGTCCTGACGGCATTGGGGCTTTCTCCGTCTCTGTGTCGCGCTTCCCTGCGGTTTGGTTTAGGCCGTTTTACCACCCCTGCGGAGATTGAGCAGGTGGCTGCGACGATCCAACAAACCCTCACATCCCTCCCGAGAATCCCCAGTAACCCCTAGACAAAGTGATCCAAAGTGAACACTTGGCCTTAGAATGGAATTTAAGGCGATCGCAAATATGCCGCTAAACTTTTCATTATTTAGCCATAACCATCTTCTCCCCTTGCACAGCGTGTGAAGAAAGGATTTTCCCGGTCTTTTGTTTGCCATTGCGGTCATCCTAATCTTTTCCGCAACCACATCAGATCAGGCGATCGCCCTAAGTTAGCTCTCATCCAGCCATAAACAGACCCATGTCTGCGATGAAGTCTGCACGAAACGAGAAATATTCAGCCTAGTTTCACAGCATTTATTCAGACAACAGAACCTGCAAAGCACAGTTTTTTCAGCATTAAGCGAAAAAAATCGAGGAATTTGAATGCCTAAGCAAATTATTATTGCGGAGCAGCATCAGATTGCTGCCGTTTTTTGGGAAGACCAAATCCAAGAACTCGTCGTATCCACCGGTGCCCAGCAGGTTGGCGACATTTACCTCGGCATTGTTGAAAATGTCATCCCTGGCATTGACGCCGCCTTTGTCAACATTGGCGACACCGAGAAAAACGGTTTCATCCATGTGACAGACCTTGGCCCCATCCGGCTCAAAAGAAATTCCAGCTCTATCACCGAACTACTAGAACCCCAACAAAAGGCCCTAGTACAGGTGATGAAAGAACCCACCGGCAACAAGGGGCCACGCTTAACCGGCAATATTACCCTTCCCGGGCGTTATGTCGTCCTCATGCCCTATAGCAAAGGGGTCAATCTTTCCCGCCGCATCGCCACCGAAAGCGAGCGCAATCGACTCCGAGCATTGGCCGTCTTGATGAAACCCCCTGGTATGGGACTCCTTGTCCGGACGGAAGCGGAGGGTACAGATGAAGAAGCCATCATCGAAGATCTAGAGCAACTGCAGAAACAGTGGGAATCGATCCAGCAACAGGCCAACTATGGCCGGCCCCCGATGTTGATCAATCGTGATGATGATTTCATCCAGCGGGTTCTCCGGGATATGTACAGCGATGATGTCAACCGGATTGTGGTGGATTCTGCCAGCGCTGTGAAACGGGTTAAAAACCAACTTCTCAATTGGCAAGGGGGAAAATCCCTGGATGGCATCCTGATCGATCACCATCGGGAAAAACAATCGATTCTCAATTATTTCCGGGTGAATGCAGCGATCCGTGAAGCCCTCAAACCTAGGGTAGAACTGCCATCTGGAGGATACATTATCATCGAACCGACCGAAGCTCTGACCGTGATCGATGTGAACTCTGGTTCCTTTACCCAGTCGGCCACGGCCCGGGAGACGGTCCTGTGGACGAACTACGAAGCCGCGACGGAAATTGCCCGGCAACTGCGCCTCCGGAATATTGGGGGGGTCATTGTGGTGGACTTCATTGATATGGATTCCCGCCATGACCAGTTGAAATTGTTGGAACACTTCACCGGTATTCTCAAAGCGGATAAGGCACGGCCTCAGATTGCACAACTGTCAGAATTAGGATTGGTGGAGCTGACCCGTAAGCGCCAAGGGCAAAATATTTATGAATTGTTTGGTAGACCTTGTGCCCACTGTAATGGTTTAGGGCACTTAGTCCATCTCCCCGGAGAGGAAGAAGCCATGCCTCTCCAGCTGAATATTCTTTCTTCCCTGTCTTCCCAGGGGGGTTCCCGGACATCAGGGGAAAGTCGGCCGATTCTCTCCGGTCGTCGCACAACCGCAAGTCATGGTCGTCGTCTAACGCCACGGGTTTCACGGAGCAAATTGCTTAGTGGAACGAATACCCCTGACACAGAGCCTTTGAATTTAATCCACCATCCTGATTATCAAGAACAAGGGCATAGCCGTCGTCGTCGCCGCCGTCCCCCGGAACCGGCCAGTAAACCGGTGCTTCGGGATGTTAAGGAAATCCGTGAAGATAGTGGCGATCGCCCCCAACCCCAGCCCTCAACTCAAACCAGAGAAATTAAGGGCAATGAGTCTGGCAGTGCTCCCTCTCGCTATGATCGCCGTGAACGAGGCCGTTACCGCCGCGACGAACCCAAGGAGACAATCCAGGTGGAAATGACTGACCAGGAAAAAAGTGTCTATGCCCTCATTGGGGTCTCTCCCCTCGTTCGTCTAGACCCTGGCCTGAAAAAAGATCCCCGCTCTACCATCGTGCAAATTGTTAGTCCGGGGAGCATTGAAAAGACAGAAGACGAAACCGTAGCCACCCCAGCAACAACGCCCGAAGCGCCGGAACTATCCCCAAGCACACCCGAAGTGGCGGCCACACCAGAGGTGCCAGTTACCCCTACACCGGACCAGGAAGCATTTGATACTACTACAGAGTCGGAACCAAATATCCCTGAGGACAATAGCAATGGTCGCCGTCGCCGCCGTCGCCGTTCCTCTGTAAACAGTTAGAACGTAATTTTTCAAGTTAATCTAGGGCAGTGGCAACGCTGCCTTTTTTATCCGTTTTAGCCGTCGATTTGCCCCACATTTAATGTTTTTCAAAAACTATGGCACCGCAACAACCCACTGATGCAATTTTGATAGCCTTACAACATTTGATTGAGGTGGTTGCTCAATTGCGATCGCCCGATGGAGGTTGTCCCTGGGATCTAGAACAAACCCCCCAAACCCTGATTCCCTACGTCATTGAAGAAGCCTATGAGGTTGTCCATGCCCTGCGCCAAGATGATCAACAGGCGATCGCCGAAGAGCTAGGGGATCTGCTCTTGCAAGTTGTCCTCCAGGCCCAGATCGCCCAGGAATACGGTCACTTTAGCCTCCAGGAAGTCGCCGAGGGCATTAGTAACAAACTAATCCGCCGCCACCCCCATGTGTTTGGCGAGACCAAAGCTAACACCATCGCCGAAGTTCGGCAAAACTGGGAGACAATTAAGGCCCAAGAAAAAGGGCAATTATCCCCCAAGTCCCCCCAACTGAGTCATAAATTAGACCGCTATAACAGTACCCTTCCTCCCCTGATGGCAAGCTTGAAAATGTCAGAAAAAGCGGCTGCCGCTGGATTTGAATGGGAAAATATTGAAGAAGTTTGGGCGAAATTTACAGAGGAACTCCAGGAGTTTAAAGAGGCACTGCAAACTGACAATAAAGACCATCAGCAGGCAGAACTTGGGGATTTGCTTTTTACTGTCGTTAATTTGGCCCGTTGGTATAATCTCGATCCTAGTGCCGCCCTCCATGGCACCAATGACCGTATGGTGCAACGCATTACTCTGATGGAAAATTTCGCCGATAAGTCTCTGGGTGATTACTCAATCACAGAACTGGAAGCTCTCTGGCAGCAAGCAAAGCAGCACATTAGCCAGCACTCTTAAAGTTGCCCTCCCATTGGCGATCGCCAATAAATGTCCTTCGGGGGGACTCGATATTAGTTGGGAAATTTGAGTACGAACCCTTGCAAAGTTCTACTTAAAAAGCTTGACAATATCTTTACAGAACAACGATACATGACCTTTCTTAAGAAAGATATAATATCAGGAAGCATAGACGATAATGGCTGTCATTGTGTCCTTTTTATAAGTCACCGTCATGTTGAGAAGTACAAAACCTTGCTGATTGATTAAGGTTCCTAAATACACTTTGCTTTACACTAAAGTTCTGAATTGCTATTCCCATGGAAGATAAACAATGGTGGAACAAGCCTTTAGTTGGTGATACAAGTCTTACGGAAAAAATCACTAAACTCATTGGCAAGGAATCTGTTCCTGAAGCAATCGTTTTGGCCCACCGGAAATATTTTCGGGAAATCAATGCGAAGGCTTGGCATGTGCAGCGCATTGAGCTAAATAAATTTGATGATCTAGACTTCTTAGCCTTTGCCGAGGTACGCTTACTCATTGATAAAAACCTCGGGGCTTTTAAAGGATTAAAGCGGGTAATTCAGTTCCTTGAATTGGCCCTGAGCGCAGCGGAAAATTATCTCCTTATTACACAAACAGAACTGCAATTCCGCAGCCCCATGCAAAAAAGCATCTATGCATTTATTTCCCAGATTCTTAATAAAACAGATCACAAACAGGTGATCACTATTATCAATAGAAAAATCCTCCCCCTCGTAGACCGGATTAAGACAGAAAAGGGTCGATTTGTTTTAGAAGAATACCTAAAGGCAATTAACAACGTTGCCCAGTATCCCGATGGTCTTGAACTACTCCGTCTTTTCAAACAAGCAACTTATAGTTACACTGTTTTACGGATTATCACCAGCCTTTCAAAAACCTTTACAAAACCTGAAACTTACAATCTAACTCAACTTACCTTACAAATTCGTGACAACCAGGAAGTTTTCAGTAATTTAGCTCAAATTCTACACATTCCTGCGGAGCATGACAATCCACAATCCTATGCTCGGATGTTGCAATTTATTGCCTTTAAGTATCGATATCAGAGGGAAGATCTAGACTTTCAACAACTATTAAAACGGATTCGAGATTGGGAGCGGCCCTATCAAAATATTGTGGATCTGCGCCAGGAATATAGCTCTCAAGAATATACGCTGCCAAAAGAATTTAAAGATCCAATTCCTGCCCTAGAAATTTACGAAAAGTATAAACAATATCTATAAATAGATACTTTTAAGAGGTAATCCTACTGTTTCCCTATATGTAACTTTCAAGCACAAAAGGCGATCGCCTTTGCCCCGAGAGGATATTCACAAAAAAATTCCCCAGGATCTGAGGAATCAAGCCGCTATTCCACCTAGCTGAGGGGCAACAACGAGATATTTTAAAAGTTAGACGTTTAAAAAAGGATGGGGTTCGTTGATATTTTCAACCCACTTTCGGGGGGGGGCAGCTCGACGAATATTGCGCCAAATTTGGGTGGCGGCGAGGGTGCCATCGGCAACGGCAATGGACACTTGATTGAGGCCTTTTTTGAGATCTCCAAGGGCAAAGATTCGCTCATGGCTGGTTTGACACATCTCACTGGTGACGAGGTTCTCTCCATCCCACTCTAGTCCGGCAATGCCTTTAAGGTAGTGGTTGTGGTAGATAGAGCCCATGTTGATCAAGCCGGTGGTCGCTTCGACGATGGTGCCATCCTCTAACTCAACGCCACTCATCTTGTGATTTTCCCCATGGAATTTGACAATTTTCTGTTCGTAGAGGGGGTAGCCATGTTCGGCCAGTTTTTCTTTCATCTCATCGCTCACCTGTACCAGACCATGGGTTAAGACGGAAATATAGGGAGTGAACCAGTTCAAAACAAAGGCGGCGTTAATTTGTCCTTCGGTGCCGGCAATGACCACAGCCTTTTGGTCCCACATGTCAAAACCGTCACAGATCATGCAAACGTGGAGGGTGTAGCCCGCGTAATCATAGACATTTTGCATGTCATCGGTTTGGGGGAGTTTATCGATAATCCCAGAGGCTGCCACCAGATATTTACTCCGGAAAACAGGATAGGTACTGTCTTTTTTCCCGACTTTGACTTTTACGGCGAAGGTTTCACCCTCGTCAGTTACTTCTTCCACATACCCACGCAGGTGATCCGCGCCCCAATCAATGGCTTGCTTAGTACTCTGTAGCAGGATATCTCGGCCAGGGGTTTCGGGGTCGAGGCCGACATAGTTCCGTAGATCTTGCATCCAGAGCGATCGCCCTTTGCCCTTTTCGATGATGAGACACTTGAGACCGTAGCGGGCGAGGTAAATTGCCGCGGATAGTCCCCCCATGCCGCCCCCGACAACGATGGCATCATAGACGGTATCTAAACGGGTTTCGAGGTTTTTACTAGAAAGCTTCATGGCAGGATCCCCCAATGCTTTGGCGGTGGTGATACAAACAATAAAAAAGCAAAGAAGGCGATCGCCGCCCCCCTTGCCTTAAGTTTAAGAAAAGTATGTGGTGAGCGTCAGGGTAGCTTAGCCAACAAATTCTTTGCGGGGTTCAGAAACACCAGGCGCGGACTCGCCCTTGAGGTAAGCGAGCATGGTATCTGCATCGGATACTTCGAAGGGATCGGTGGGGCAGTTGTCAGAGAAATCAGGCTCTACGAACATCTTTTCGATTTCACCGTCGTTTACGAGCATGGAGTAGCGCCAAGAACGCATCCCGAAGCCGAGGTTGGACTTGTCAACGAGCATGCCCATTTTGCGAGTGAATTCACCGTTGCCATCGGGGAGAAGGAATACTTTATCAGCACCGATTTCCTTACCCCACTTGAACATAACGAAAGCATCGTTAACGGAGAGACAGATAATTTGGTCTACACCTTGGGCTTGAAACTCTTCAAAAAGTTCTTCGTAACGGGGGAGGTGGTTAGAGGAACAGGTGGGAGTGAAGGCACCGGGGAGGGAGAAAAGAACGACTTTCTTGCCACCAAAGATATCAGCGGTGGTTTTATCTTCCCAACGGTAGGGGTTGGGGCCTTCTACGGATTCATCGCGGACACGGGTTTTGAAGATGACGTCGGGTACTCTAGCCATGTTGATTTCTTGTGTGATTTTGATAACAGCAGTAGTTGAGGGGGTCTCAACCTTTCTTAGTAAGCCAGAATAATTCTTATTTAGGAATAAGTCAAGATTTTTAGGGGGCAAAAGGAAAAGCCACAGGAATCAAGCTACAGGAAACAGCCCAAAACAGGAGGTTTAGGGGAATCCCCACCCGGAAATAGTCGGTAAATTTGTAGCCCCCAGGCCCATAGACCATTAAATTCGTTTGGTAGCCAATGGGAGTGGAAAAGCTTGCCGAAGCACCAATCATGATCGCAACGACAAAGGGCATGACATCCACACCGAGGGTATTGGCCAAAGAGAGAGAAATGGGAAACATTAAGGCCGCCGCCGCATTGTTGGTAATGACTTCCGTGAGCAGGGTAGTAATGCCATAGACCACGATGAGAGCCGGCCAGGGACTATCCCCCGCCAGTTGTAAAAGACTAGTGGCGATCGCCTCAGCTGCGCCGGTCAATTCCAGGGCTTTCCCGAGGCCAAAGGCCGCCCCAATCACGAGTAAGACTGACCACTCAATACTTTTTAGGGAACGGCTCGGGGAGCAACAACCGGTTAGAATCATGGCGATCGCCGCGAGGGTCGCTGCCTTTAACATCGAGAGCCAGCCGAATACTGCACAGGCCACCATCACCAAAAGAATCCCCAAAGCAATGGGCGCACGATCGTGGCGCATGGGTTCTGAATCAGGAATTTCACTGACCAGATAAAAATCCCGGGAACCCCGTTGTTGTTCTAAAAAAGTGGGGTGGGTTTCAAGCAGTAAAGTATCCCCTGCCAGGAGGCGCATTTCCCCAATTTTTCCTTTGAGCCGTTCCCCATTGCGCGCCACGGCCAAAACCACGGCATTGTAGCGACTGCGAAACTTGCCTTCCCGGATCGTTTGCCGGACGAGGGGACAAGTATTGGAAACGACCGCCTCAATCAAACACCGTTCCGAACGGGGGGTATCCAGTTTAAAAACCTGATCAGTGGCGGGTTGTAAACCCCGGAGGCGATTGAGATCGAGAATTGAATCCACTGCGCCGACAAAAACCAACTGGTCTTTTTCTCGCAAAATTTCCCGGGGGCTCACCGCTGGCAACACAAGGGCATCCCTGACGACTTCAATCAAATATAAATTGGGCAGATTCCGCAGGCCCGCTTCTTCAATACTTTTTCCGATCAGGGGACTATTTTCATGCACCACCATTTCCACGGTATATTGCCGCATGTCGTCGTGGTCACTGATGGCTGGCTTTCGTTCGGGAAGTAACCAACGTTGAACAAATACAAGATAAACAATGCCGGCGATCGCACAGGGCAAACCAATCCACGCAATATCAAAAATACCTAGGCCTTCATGGTCAGTTTCCGCGATTAAAAGACCATTAACCACCAAATTTGTACTAGTGCCGATCAAGGTACAGCATCCCCCAAAGGAAGCGGCATAGCTGAGGGGCAACATTAATTTTGAAGGGCTGATGCGCAGTTTCCGGCACCACTCGTTGACCACCGGAATAAACATCGCTACTACCGGTGTGTTGTTAAGGAAAGCACTGAGGCCCATGACTGGCACTGTCATCCGCAATAAAGCCGCCGTTTCTCCCTGGGGTAACCCAAGCACCCGTTGAGAGATCCAACTCAGGGAGCCCGTTTGTTGCAAGCCTGTCACCACAAGGTAAAGCACAGCAACGGTCACTAAACCCTCGTTACTAAACCCAGCGAGTGCCGTGTCGGTTTCTAAAATTCCTGTCAGAAGCAATGTCCCCAGGGCACCGAGAAAAATCACCTCGGCAGGGAAAGGGGACAGAGCGTTTAACAAAAATGCGACCAGGGTCAGCAGTAACGTGAGCCAGCCTTGCCAGCCTAAACCAAAGACAGAAGCATCGACTCCGGGCATCAGTTGACCAAGCATTGTTAACGAAAATCCTCCACAACAGAGCACCCCTAGCATTGGCACCGTCGAAAAAAATCTTGTCATTTTAGTGACATCGGTAGGCAAGATCCCGTTCCGGGAGGAAGGTGATCGCCAGGCACGGAAAAAAGATTTAGAAATCTGAAACAAAGGCATAGAGAAGGGTTGACAGCTTAGAACGGATTGCCATGCACCCTTGGCAGGGTCAATTTTTTTCAACTCTAAGCATGACACAGCAGGGAATGGTTCGAGATTGAATTAAAAATGAATTGTAATTTAACCAAAGCTGGATTATGATTTGCTACTAATCCAAGAGAAATCGAATTAAAAATGAAAAAACCGAGCTTGTCATTGAAAACGTTAGCGATCGCCACCCTATTGAGTAGTAGTCTTTTCGCTTGCGGTAACCCTAGCCAAAACCAAGACGCTGCCTCCTCCCAAGCTGAAACCACAGCAGCCCAAACCCAATCTCAAGAGCCAGTCACCATCACCCTGGTTACCTATGCTGTTACCCGGAGCGCCTACGAAAAAATCATTCCGCTCTTCGTTGAGCAGTGGAAAGCAGAAACCGGACAAACCGTAACCATCGAGCAAAGCTATGGCGGATCCGGTTCCCAAACCCGTGCCGTCATCGATGGCTTAGCAGCAGACGTTGTCGCCCTCGCCCTGGGGTCTGATATCAACGCCATTGAAGAGGCTGGTCTCATTGACCCCGGCTGGGAAGCAGAAGCCCCCCGAAACAGTTTGGTTACTTCCTCTGTGATTGCGATCGTGCCCCGTGACCCCAATTTAAAAATTACAAAGTGGACTGATCTTGCGGAAAACGACTTAGAAATTATTACGGCTAACCCCAAAACATCCGGTGGTGCCCGCTGGAATTTCCTTGGTCTTTGGGGTGCTATCACTCAAACGGGTGGTACTGAGGCCGAAGCACGGGAATTTGTGAGCACAATCTATAAAAATGCGCCAATTCTGCCAAAAAATGCGCGCGAATCCACCGATGTTTTTTACCAACAGGGACAGGGAGATATTCTGCTGAACTACGAAAATGAAGTCTATCTCGCCAACTTACAAGGGGAAAACCAGCCCTACACTGTTCTGACAGATTTCAATATTTCCATCGATAATCCTGTCGCCGTTGTGGATAAAACTGTCGATGAACGCAATACGCGGGAAGTTGCAGAAGCCTTTGTTGAGTTCCTTTTCACCCCTGAAGCCCAAGCAATTTTTGCAGAAGTTGGTTTCCGACCGACAGATCCTGATGTTGCCGCCCAAGTTGCTGATCAATACCCAGAGATTAAAAATTTAGCGACCATTGAAGACTTTGGTGGCTGGCGCGAAGCACAACCGAAATTCTTTGGTGATGGTGGGGTTTTTGACCAAATTTTTCAACAGTAAAGAATTAGAAATTAAGCTGAATTTTTAAATAGGAGAGGTACAACAATTATGTCCCCTGAATCAGTCGAAAAAAATCCGGGCGATCGCCATACTCAAGTCAATATTCTGGTACAAATCCCGAAGCAGTACCAACAGGATCCAATCATCACCCAACTAGCCGTTAAATATAATGTTCAAGTCAATATTTTGGCGGCGACTTTAGGTCGGGATAATACGGTCAGCGGTTGGTTTGATCTCCAAATTTCTGGCCCTGATCAAGCAGTAAAAGACGCACTCCTCTACCTAGAGGATCATAATATTGGGGTTTACCATAAAGAGTCTCCGGAAACTGACGGGTGGTGAAGTAAATATCTTTAATTTTTCAGTAATCTACCAGTCATTTCTGTTATGTAAACGATGAAAATTTTATCTTTAGCGCTGCCGCGTAAATTATTTTCGGCAAGGCCAATCCAGTTTCCAAAAAATACGATTCCTTGGTCAGTAACAATTACTTACCTAGCGTTGATTCTGATTTTGCCGACCTTTGCTTTGATCCAAAAATCCTTGAGCTTAAGCACCTCAGAATACCTAGAAATTGCTTTATCTCCGGTGGCTTTGTCTGCCTATGGTGTGACTTTTATTACGGCGATCGCCGCTGGGGCAATTAATGGCGTATTAGGAACTATCGTTGCTTGGGTCTTAGTACGTTATGAATTCCCCCTCAAACGGGTCGTTGATGCCGCAATTGATATTCCCTTTGCCGTCCCCACGGCGGTTGCAGGTCTCGTCTTAGCAACGCTCTATAACGATCAAGGTTGGATTGGACAATTTTTTGCCCCCTTAGATATCAAGATTGCCTACACCCGCATCGGCGTTTTTATCGCGATGTTATTTATTTCTCTGCCCTTTGTCGTACGAACCCTCCAGCCAGTATTGCGTGAACTGGAAGAAGAAACAGAACATGCGGCTTGGTCTTTGGGGGCGACGGAAAGCCAAACCTTTTGGCGTGTTATTTTTCCCCCTCTAATCCCGCCAATCTTAACGGGAGTTGCCCTCGGATTTTCACGGGCTGTTGGGGAATATGGCTCCGTTGTCCTCGTTTCATCAGGTATTCCCTTTGAAGACCTAATTGCTCCAGTACTGATTTTCCAACGCCTAGAAGCTTTTGATTACGAAGGGGCGACAGTGATTGGTTCAGTGCTGTTAATTGTTTCTTTGCTGCTTCTATTCATTATCAATTTTCTACAGCAATGGGGAAGGCGCTATGCAAACTAAACTTAAATCCTTTGAATTTAAACTTTCTCCCCAATGGCTAATTGGGATTACGCTTACTTATCTCGCTTTAATTCTTTTAATTCCCATTCTTGCCATTTTTTATGAAGCCTTTCACCAAGGAGTTTCAGTTTTCTTTGAATCAATCCAAGCCCGCGCTTTTATTCAGGCAGTTAAATTAACGGTGATCATTGCTTTAATTAGCGTGCCATTAAGTACAGTATTTGGTCTTTGTGCTGCGTGGGTGGTGGCGAGAAAACAATTTTGGGGGCGGACTCTGTTTCTCAGTGTGATCGATCTTCCTTTTTCAATTTCCCCCGTTGTTGCTGGCTTGATGATTGTTTTGCTTTATGGGCAAAATGGTTGGCTAGGTGCTCTTTTTGAACAGGCAAATATCAAGATTCTTTTTGCTTTGCCGGGCATGGTGATTGCCACACTTTTTGTAACGTTGCCATTTGTCGCCAGGGAAGTTATTCCTGTTTTAGAAGAGATGGGATCGGATCAAGAAGAGTCGGCTCGAACTCTCGGTGCTAGTGATTGGCAAATTTTTTGGCGGGTAACATTACCCAATATTCGCTGGGGGTTACTCTACGGTATTTTGCTAACAAATGCCCGGGCGATGGGGGAGTTTGGTGCTGTTTCAGTGGTTTCTGGGAGTATCCTCGGCAAAACAGCAACGTTACCGATTTTTGTAGAGCAGGAACATAACAACTATGCGACGGAATCAGCCTTTGCCGCAGCGGTTATTTTAGCGTTACTTGCTTGTGTCACTCTGGTTTTCAAAGAGATTTTAGAACGGAATACCCACTCGGCTTAGTAGCAATTTTAATAATTATTTCAATCGATTAATTCAACGAAGACATTCGCCCCATTACCACAGAAAAAAAATGAGCATTTTTGTGAATTCAGTTTATAAAAACTTTGGTACTTTTCAGGCTTTAGAGAATATTAATTTAGAAGTCAAAGAAGGAAGCTTGGTTGCATTATTGGGACCCTCTGGTTCTGGGAAATCAACCCTTCTACGGGCGATCGCCGGACTAGAAACCCCTGATCACGGACAGGTCATTATCAATGGTCAAGATGCCACCCATGTAGACATCCGGCGGCGGAACATTGGCTTTGTGTTTCAGCACTATGCCCTGTTTAAACACCTAACCATTCGCCAAAATGTTGCCTTTGGGCTTGAGATCCGCAAAAAACCCAAGCATCTCATCCGCCAGCGGGTCGAAGAACTGTTAGATCTGGTTCAACTACAGGGCTTAGGCGATCGCTACCCCTCCCAGCTATCCGGCGGTCAACGCCAACGGGTTGCTTTAGCCCGTGCCCTAGCGGTACAGCCCCAAGTTTTACTGCTGGACGAACCCTTTGGAGCACTAGACGCAAAAGTCAGAAAAGAACTCCGGGCTTGGCTGCGTCGCCTCCATGAAGAAGTTCACGTTACAAGCATCTTTGTGACCCATGATCAGGAAGAAGCCATGGAGGTTGCGGACGAAATCGTGGTGATGAATCACGGGCGCATTGAGCAGGTTGGTAGTCCCGCTGAAATTTATGACCATCCAGCTACTCCGTTCGTCATGAATTTCATTGGAGAAGTGAACGTTTTACCCAGTCATCATTCCTTGGTTCGTAAGCACCCGGACACAACCCAAGATCACGCGACCCATGCTGTGTTTGTTCGTCCCCACGATCTAGATTTACAAACTGATGCGGATCCGACTGCTCTGCCCGGTACAGTGAAGCGAATTATTTACCGAGGCTCCGATGTTCAAGTGGAGGTACTAACGGCAGATCAAGAAATTATCATGGCCCACCTTAGTCGAGAAAAACTTGCCCAATTACAAGTTGAAGTTGGCCAAACCGTTTATCTCAGGCCGAAACAGGCAAAAGTCTTTGCGGTCAATGCGGAGTCCCAACCCGTGCCTAGGCAATCTTAATGTCTCGGTTTGAGGGAAGTTGGGCCATGGAAAAACCTCACCCATGGGCGATTGATGGCTCGGTTACATCGAGCTTTTCGACTAGAATCAGAAAGAAACGCCTGTAGCTTCTGAATCTAATACGTTTGTAATTTCCATGGCAAAATCCATCCAAGCCCCCCAGGTGCCAGAAATCATCGCTGAGTTGACCGAAAATAATTTTTTCTTTCGAGGGATGGATCCAGGTGAACTGCAACATTGGCTGGATCCGGCTGAACTGATTACCGAAAAACTGTATTCCAGTCGCCCCATCTACACAGCCTTTCGTCCCAACCAAGACCTTGAATTTCTCTATGTGCTATTGAGTGGGGGGCCCGTCATTGTGCGGAGTACGCCCCTCGACCGCATTGTGGCGATTACCTACATGGGCAGTTGTTTTGGGATGCGGAATCTTCCCATTGGCTTTGGCCAGGTGAGCCGCAGTTTTCCTAGCTTGGTGGAAGCTTACAAAACCACGGATGTGCTGAAAATTCCGGTGGCAGCGGTGCAACGGCTTTATGACAACTGTCTTGGGTTTCGCAATCGCTATAACTTCAGTTTCGAGCTACGGGAAAAGTTCCAGTACCACCTGCTCAACTGCAGCACCTATCCCCCCCAGGCCGTCGCTTCCCTGCTGCGGGCGTTGATCTACCAGGAGCGATCGCTTTTAAATCAACCCCAGGCCGACGGGGTATTTAGCTTTGATCTCCCCGTAGATATCATTGCCCATGCCTGCCAACTCAACCACCGCACCGTTGAACAGGTTCTCAAGGGGATGACAAAGGTCAAGTTGATTAGCACTGGAAAATCCGCTGAGGGACAGGGAGATCTGATCCAGGTATTAAATCCAGAAGGGTTGAAGGAAGTCTACAGCGCAACCCGGGATAAGGTTTCTTGGTGGCCCCTGAAATAATGGGGAGTTAATTGGGCAATATCCATTGGGACGATCGCCAAATAGACATAGACAATCATCTATCCAGCTACAAAAAAGTGAAGAGAAGTTTACGATTTCCTGGGGCAAGCTACCCCCCCATTGTCGAGATTTGTTAAACTGCTGTAAACACAAATGTGCCTGAAAGTTAAAGGCGAAATTTTGTATTTTTTGCAAATTTCCCCCGTACACAGACGGTAAACTTTCACACCATGCCAATGAGGAAGCGCACCCATGACCATGGAGACATTAGAATTCATCATCTACCCCGATGGCCGCGTCCAGGAAAAGGTCACGGGAATTATTGGGTCTTCATGCCAAGAAGTGACCGCTGCAATTGAAAAAGAACTGGGCGTTGTCCTTTCCCAAGAAACAACCTCAGAATATTTCGCCCAAACCTTAAGCCAAACTGCTGAGACGACCAACCCCGTCCAAAGCAATTGGTGATTTTTTTTGAAAACCTTATTGAACTGCCCCGTTAAAGTCTATGTCTCATTTCAGCAACATCAAAACCAAAATCCGTAACCTCACCTCCCTCAAGGCTGCCCTCCAGGATATGAAGGTTGAGTGGCAGGAAGGCCCTAGTGCTGTGCGGGGTTACAAAGGCGATCGCCGCACCGCCGAAGTGGTGATCCAACAGGACAATGACTATGACATCGGCTTTAGCTGGAATGGTCAAGAATACGAACTCGTCGCTGACCTCCAATATTGGCAACAACCCCTAACCGTAGATGGTTTCCTCCAACGCCTCACCCAAGGTTATGCTTACCACACCATCCTGAATGAGACAGAAAAGCAAGGTTTCCAAATTAGTGAACAGCAAAAAAACGAAGACGGTACCATTCGCCTCGTCGTCCAACGCTGGAGCTAATCCATGACTTTAGAGAACACCCCCCAGCGTTCTGGTTTTGAGCCGGAGTTGGGGGGCTTTTTAAGAAATGATACGGAGCGGTCGGGCTTTGAGCCGGAACTGGGTGGCCTGCTGCGTCAAAAAGGGGTGTACGTCGATGAAACCACCTGCATCGGCTGTCGGCATTGTGCCCACACGGCTCCGAACACTTTTTATGTCGAAGAAGACCATGGTCGCGCCCGGGTTTTCCGCCAGGATGGGGATACAGAGGAAGTTATCCAGGAGGCGATTGATACCTGCCCGGTAGATTGTATCCATTGGCTTGACTATACAGAACTAAAGAAAAAGGAAGCGGCGCGGAAATATCAAGTGATCCGCCCCCTCGGCCTGCCCCAGGACAGTGGGAGCCAGGCGATCGCCCGTAAACAGCAACCTAGTCAAAAACCCCGCAATCTTAACCCCTAACGCTACTTTCCCGTTGTTTCGGTGAGAGTTTGGTATTTGGTCTGACAGTAGGTATCTAGTGCTTTGCCCAAAGTTTGTTCTTCGGTGCCGGCGGTTTGGCTGAGGGATTGGGCTGTTTTAGCTGCTTCTAAATTTTTTTCCTGACGGGCCTTGACCATGGCATAGGTGGCCTCGGCCTGGCGTTGATAAATATCGCTAATTTGGCTTTGGTAGGTTTTCATCTGTGCATCCCGGAGGGGCAGTTGGGTGATCGCCTCGGCACCGGTTTTAAGGGTATCCGCCGCTTGGAGCCACAGTTCAAAGTTAGAAGCTTGGGAGACTGTATCGGAGTTTTCAGCCTGGACGAGGTCTTTGGCTGCAGTGACAGTGCTTTGGATTTGGCCTAAAAGTTTCTGGCAGTCATAAATAGCAGGATCAGTTCTTTGGCAAGCACTGAGGCTCAGGATCGGGATCAAACTGAGGCGAGGGAGAAAACGGGAAAACAACTTCAAGGCGGGGATTAAGGGAAATCAACATCGGCAGTGTAACGAATTTCGGCGGTAATTAGGGTCTAGTTCCCGCTATCCTAGAGACATTTTTTGAAGCTTTTCAACGAAAACACGATGGTGCTCCCCAGAATTTTAGAACCGGAAGTAATGGATGATCCCACCGAGGCGATCGCCTATGATGCGATGGATTTTCGGGTCGTGAACCAAGATTTTGCGGATCTCGTGACAGCGACCTATGCCCAGGAGGAAGCCCTCGTTTTAGATTTAGGCACAGGTACGGCCCAGATCCCGATTCTTGTGCTTCAACAACGGCCCCAGTGGACGATCAAGGCCGTGGATTTTGCGGAATCCATGTTAGCTCTGGGGAGTAAAAACGTTGCGGCGGCTGGTTTTTCTCGGCAAATTGAACTGGTATTTGAGGATGCCAAACAGTTGACCTGGGTTGATCAGAGTTTTGATGTGATTATTTCCAATAGCCTAATTCATCATTTACCCGACCCTCTGCCCTGTTTTCGAGAGATGCGGCGTCTGCTAAAACCCCAGGGAAAAATCATCGTGCGAGATCTCTTTCGTCCCGACAGCATCGCAGAGATTGAGCGGATTGTCGCCTCCGCTGAAGGCCCTGGCTTTGATGCACACCAACGTAAACTGTTCCGGGATTCTCTCCATGCAGCCTTCACGATTCCTGAAATAGAGGCGATCGCCCAAGGAGCGGGTTTAACGGCGGCCCAGGTGTACCAATCCTCAGAACGCCATTGGACGCTAATTTTTCCGCACCCTTAACGCAACGCAACACAGCACAAATTTGCCAGGCTAATCCCCTAAGATGAAGGAACCCCAGCGCCCTAGGAAGGATAGTTTGTATGGCTGAAAGTGTAGTGGTCAATCAGGAAAACTTTGCGACGGCGGTGCTTGCGGCCTCCCAGGAAAAGCCTGTCTTTGTGGATTTCTTTGCGACCTGGTGCGGCCCCTGCCAGATTCTCAAGCCGATCCTGCAAAAACTACTCCAGGAGTATGACTTCACCCTGGCCTTGGTAGACATTGACCAAAATCCTGACCTGGCGAACGAATACGGTGTTGAAGGGGTGCCCGATGTGCGCATTGTCACCCAGGGGAAAGTGATTCCGGGATTTGTGGGAGTGATTTCCGAAGCCCAGATCCGTGAAATCCTCGATAATCTTGACGTCAAATCTAGCCTAGATGAGGCGATCACCCAACTGAAAACTTACCAAATGGCGAACGATCTGGCCCCAGCGAAACAGATTCTCGATCAACTTTTTGCTGACTATCCCAAACACCCCAAGGTGACCCTCGCCGCCGCCGAATTTCTTCTCCACTGCCAAAAACCCCAGGAAGCCACCCGCCTCCTCAATACCATCCCCCCCGATCAGAAAGATTATTTGGCGATCGCCGATCAGTTGCGGGGTCAAATTTTTTTCCAGGCCATCACCCAGATGGAACCCACCAGGGACCTCGACCAAAAGTATATCTGCGCCGCCCAGCTGGCCCTTGATGGGAACTATGAAGAAGCCCTCCTAATCTTCCTCGAAATCGTTGCTGGCGATCGCCACTACCAAGATGATGGTGCCCGTAAAGCGATGCTGAATATCTTTAACCGCCTCGGTCAAACCCATCCCCTTACCCAAAAATTTCAAAAACAACTGATGCTCACCCTTTACTAGTCCCAGCAGCACCACAAAAAATAGTATTTCCAGACATTCTTCAAGGATTTTTTCCGGAAACGTTTCTTTTGGGGACGATTCCCTTTATGTCAATCCCAAAAGGAAAGAAAATCCCGCCGTTTACCCCCCTTACAAACAGAAAACAACTGTTACAGTTCTTGACACTTGATCTATGGCGTAGGGGTCTGGTGATAGCATTTGCGAAATACCCTTTATTTAATAAAGATTTTTGAGCATGTCTAACGAGCTTACTGGAAAAACACCGAAATTCGGTGGCAGCACGGGTGGCTTACTCGCCGCTGCGGAACGGGAGGAGAAGTACGCCATCACTTGGTCTAGCGCCAAAGAGCAAGTTTTCGAACTGCCCACCGGTGGTGCCGCGATCATGAACGAAGGCGATAACTTGATGTACTTTGCCCGTAAGGAGCAGTGCCTCGCCCTCGGTACCCAGCTGAAGACTAAATTTAAGCCCAAAATCACCGATTACAAGATCTACCGGATTTTCCCCTCCGGTGAAACGCAGTTCCTTTATCCCCTCGATGGTGTACCTTCCGAGAAGGTGAATGAAGGCCGCGAATACCACGGGAAAGTAGACCGCAACATCGGTAAGAACCCCGAGCCCGCAACCCTGAAGTTTTCTGGTGTGGCCCCCTACGAAGCCTAGGTTTTTCCTGTGCGGCGTTGAGGCGGAAGTTTATCGTTTCAGTCAATGTAATCAAGCTTGCCCAAGGGTGGCCGTTCGCCCAGCCCTATGGAGAAAGTCTGTTATGATGAAAGACTGAACAAATGGCTTCCGCTTCTTTGTGTCTAGCCATTTTTTTGTTTTTATTGACCCCACTTTATTTACCGTTTCGGCGGCTTCCCTAGGCCCCAAGCACCCGACGCATTTCCTATGATTTTTCCTGATTTCGAGCAGTTTCGGCATCTCAGTCAACAGGGTAATTTTATTCCGGTTTATCAGGAGTGGGTGGCGGACCTCGAAACGCCGGTGTCGGCTTGGTACAAGGTTTGTGCAGACCAACCCTACAACTTTCTATTGGAGTCCGTTGAGGGGGGTGAAAACATTGGTCGCTACAGTTTTCTCGGTTGCGATCCGGTCTGGATTTTAGAAAATAAAGGCGATCGCACGGTTCAAAAATTTCGGAACGGTGAAACTAAAGAATTTACCGGGAATCCCTTCGACGTGCTTGCCGACTGTTTAGCCAGTATTAAACCCGTACAACTATCAGAATTACCGCCGGGCATCGGGGGACTGTTTGGGATGTGGGGTTATGAGTTAATGCGTTGGATTGAGTCCCGGGTACCCGTCTATGACCGTAAAGAAGGGGATCTTCCCGACGGCCTCTGGATGCAGATCGATAGCCTGATTATTTTCGACCAGGTAAAACGCAAAATTTGGGTGATCACCTATGCTGACCTGCGGGATCCGGCAGTGTCTTTAGAGGAAGCCTACCAAAATGCCTGCGATCGCGTTACCAAATTAGTCCTAAAACTGAAACTCCCCCTACCGGTGGCTGCGAAGCCCCTGGAATGGTCAGCCAGTGCCGATGGTGAATCCCTCAAGTACGAAAGCAATACTTCCAAAGATTTATTCTGTCAGAACGTCGTCAAAGCGAAGGAATACATCAAGGCCGGAGATATTTTTCAGGTGGTGCTCTCCCAGCGGCTCCAAACCACCTACGAAGGTCATCCCTTTGATCTGTATCGTTCCCTGCGCCTAATTAACCCTTCCCCCTACATGGCTTTTTATAACTTTGGGGATTGGCAGCTGATTGGCTCTAGCCCAGAGATTATGGTGAAAGCGGAGCAAACCCCCGAGGGCAAACTGCAAGCAGTCCTCCGACCGATTGCCGGAACACGACGCCGGGGTAAAACCCATACGGAGGATTTAGCTCTGGAAAAAGATCTTTTAGCGGATCCCAAGGAAATCGCTGAACATGTAATGTTGGTGGATTTGGGGCGCAATGACCTCGGTCGGGTCTGTGAAAAGGGCACGGTCACTGTGGATGATTTGATGGTGATTGAACGCTACTCCCACGTGATGCATATCGTTAGTAATGTGGTGGGAGAATTGGCCCCCAGCCAATCGGCTTGGCATCTTCTGCAAGCCTGTTTCCCGGCTGGAACTGTGAGTGGTGCGCCGAAAATTCGGGCTTTAGAAATCATCAATGAACTGGAACCGGAACGGCGGGGCCCCTACTCCGGCGTTTATGGTTATTACGACTTTGAAGGGCAGCTCAATACGGCGATTACGATTCGGAGCATGATTGTGCGATCGCAAGGGAATCACCATCAAGTTTCCGTCCAGGCTGGAGCGGGAATTGTGGCGGATTCAGAGCCAGAACGGGAATACCAAGAAACCCTCGATAAGGCTCGGGGGATGCTCGAAGCGATCCGTTGTCTCAAGGTTTAAATACTTTCCGAAGTAGATTTTTAGATAGCCGTCGGGTTAATGGTGATTTGATCCCCAACGGCAATGTTGCCAGCGGTTGTGGGCATTAGGTTAATCCCCAAAAGAATGCCTCGGTCTGTGCGGCGAAAGGTGTCTAGGGTGCGGAGGGGTTCCTGGGTCGGATGGCGATCGCCCGTGGTCTGATCTGTTGTGATTATGGTGCAGCGATCGCAGGGTTTGGCGGTGACAAAAGTTAGATCTTGAATTTTCAGGGTCTGCCACTGGTCTTCAGCAAAGGGGGTTTCTGTTTCAACCACTAAATTAGGACGAAAACAATTCATCGGCACGGGTTCCCCTACTTTTTCCGCGAGGTCTTGCACGGAAGCTGTATTTGTGAGGAGCACCGGATACCCATCGGCAAAACTGACTGCTTGATTTTCCCAGAGGGCATATTTCGGGTTGAGGGGTCGGGGATGGTCGGGGGATTGACGGACAAGGTGGCAAGGGGTTTGCAGCACTTCCGAAAACCAAGCGGCGGCTTCTGGGCCTTGGTCGAGGGCTTGGGTCTGGTGCCGCCAAATTGTCACGGGTTTTAGGGGACCTGTTATCTTCCCGGGGAGCCTGAGGGGGACAAAATCCTCAAAAGTCAAGGTGAGATGATCTCCTGTAATGTGGGGTTTAACCCTCGCCAGTTGGGGGTATTGCCGTTGGGTGAGAAATTTCCTTTCAAGATCCACAACCATCCATTGGCGATCGCCTTTAAAACCCTGGGTCAACACTTCAACGGTATTTAGGGAGATCCCACCACAGGACTTTATCGGATAAATCCACAAGGCCGCCACCCGTGCCATGGTTTAAACCTCGAGTAAATGATGTTGGGCCATGTAACTGAGGAGCCAACTGGCCATCGTTGCCCGGCGGGTCAAGCGGGGAATAAGTTGATCGACCGTGTAGCCCTTAAAACCCATTTTGTCCTTGAGGAGATTTTTGTAGGGTTTCGGGATGGAGCGGGTCAGTTGCACCGTGGGGGGACGTTCCTCAATAAATTTAGGTGGTTCGGGATATTTTTCGGCCCAGGCAGGATCCACGTGCGCCAGATTCCAACAATTTTGAACTTCATCGTAGCGATAACCCAGGTAATGCCACACCAAGTGATGTAGGGTATCGTCGTCGAGGGTGTCATCGATAATTTGCTGAATGAGATCCGTCGTGAGGCGAGGCAAATTCACCATAGGGCAAGGGAAATGTCTAGAAAAAAACTGGTTCAATTTTAGGCGATCGCCCCCAAAAAATTAGACCAAAACCATTTGATTAGGAAAATAAAATCTACCCTTAATCTTGTCGCGCTAGGTTCCATAGGCATCGTATGACTGTACTTCGTGAGTAACGCAAATCCCTATGAAACTAAAATCCTTGATGACCCTGGGCCTCGCTGCAACCATATGGGCCGGGGGCCAAGCTGCCCAAGCGCAAATTACCCTGAACCCCATTGGTAATTACGAAACGGGTATTTTTGATGGTAGTGCCGCTGAAATTGCTGCCTATGACCCCGCGAGCAAGCGTCTTTTTGTGACCAATGCCGAAGCGAAAACCATCGATATCCTGGATTTGAGTAATCCAAGCAAACCAACCCTAATCACCAGCCTTGAGCTGCCTAACGGCGCCAATAGTGTTGCCTTCCATGACGGAATTTTAGCCGCTGCCGTAGAAGGAAATACCCCCCAAATGCCCGGTCAAGTGATTTTCTTCGATGCCATGGGGAAACAACTGAATGCGGTAACGGTGGGGGCGCTGCCAGATATGCTCACATTCACCCCCGATGGTCAGAAAGTCGTTGTCGCAAACGAAGGGGAACCCAACGAAGACTACAGTGAGGATCCAGAAGGTTCCGTCAGCATCATTGATTTATCTCAGGGAATCGCCCAGGCAAC
>JAYKIK010000180.1:0-4916 GCA_035284725.1 Synechococcus sp. | reverse complement strand
GATCGCCAACCGGTCGAGTTTGTAGGAGTAGCCCTTGGGCTGATCCCGCCAGTCTGTAGAACCAAAGAGCTGTTGACGGATCAGCTCCAGTAGATCAAACCGTGATTGAAACTCTGGGAAACCATTTACCCGTAAGAGTGGGTCGTCAAAACTACGGGAATTAAACCCCACTGCCTGGTCGGCATATTTCTGAAAGAGGGCGATCGCCTGGGCATTAGCCGCCTTATCCTTTACTTGGGGTTGCCGCTGCCAATCCAAAGTAAACCAATCGAAGCGGTCTAAATCCGAAACATAAAACCCACAGACTGCAACTCCCATATTGGTTTTATCATCCCAACGGTGCACATTCTGAAACGGTGCATAGGGTTGGTTAGGATCGATGGTGGCAACAATTTCTAGGTCAAAAAAGAGCATGATTAACTTCTCTGAAAAAGGTTAAATACATGGGGGCTTTAAGGCGCTACCCCCCAAACCAGCAAACTTTAGGCGTAACTGGGCCGCGCGAAGAGACTACGGACTTTGTTCCAACCCCAGTTAAAGCAACTGACGAGACAATCCTTAGCTACTTTGACTGTTTGTTTCACACCATTGACCACCTGATGGACCGTTTGGACAGCGGCTGTTCCTACCTGCTTTGCTGTTTGCTGAACGCTGTGGGCGACCTGTTTTACCGTTTGGGTTGCAGCGGTGCCCACCTGTTTTGCCCCTTCCCAAACACGACTGGCCACTTTTTCCACCACCTGCCAAAGTTGTCCCAAAATGTAGTGAATGGCATCCACTAATTTTTCAAGTTTGACAACTGCCCAGTGGATCAATTTCGCCAAACGAGGGAAGTATTTTTCTAAATAAACGACAAACCGTTTAACGTGCTTCAGGGCCAGCTTACAAAGGGAAACCAGACCATAGGCAACTAATAATTCTCGGATGCCTGGAATGAGCGAAATAAGTAAACCCACAACAAAGGCACTACCCACTTGATCTGCATCTTCCGCCTGCACCATAGGCACAATGCAATCACGAATTAATTTTTCCCGTTGAGTATGGCTGCGAATGAGTTCTTCCCGGTGATGGACAATATAACGGAACAGGGCGATGATCCGGGGCCCATAAACACGCATTACTGAGTAGGTACAAGCAAGCCCCAAACTTTGAGCAAGGCTTTCCATTCCTGTGTAAATCGACTCCGCCAGCCCATCATAGTTATTGCTAATTGCCACATCGATACTGGCTTCCATATCGGGGGTAAAGTTCTGAGAAACTTGCTCCGGCCCCAGATTGCTTGGTAGATCATCGGTATAGCGGTTTTCAATCTGGAGGGCATATTCATTGGTTTCTGTAATAATCTGCTCTGCCTCCGCATCCCGAATAGGATTCGCTTTACGCGCTTGGTTAGGGTAGCCATAGTCCCCACCACTGACCTCCAAGACAACATTATCTGGATCTCCCGATAATTCAGGATGGGTGTGTTTACTCTGAATATGGCTGATCTGAACACCAATTTCATCACCATAATTCTTGAGAAAGTCCATAATTTCCTTAGGATTATCCTTGAGGTGATCTGGAATAAGATCAAACAATTCCTCAGGGGTGAGCCCTTCATGGTTTGCCGCTCGCTGAGCAATATATCTACGGATATTGAGAGGTTGGCTGGCAAGCTTAGTGTAATCGATAGTGGCTGATGGCATGATGTCTCAAAAGTTTAATAGTCGAGAGAGATTTGAACGAGAAAAAAGGGTTAGCCCATAATCTGCAGGAGTTTGCGGTATTTCAGGTCAATATCTGCGGTGGGCAACTCCCCAACTGGGGTTTTATAGGTTTGGGCTTTGGGAGTGGCAAGAATTTTGAACCATTGGATCACCTTCTCCTGCTGGCCATAGATGCTTTTGTTCCATTTCCAGCCAATCTTGAGTTGGGTTCCCCGAGGGAAATTCCGTAGGGTTGCTCCTTTCTGCTTAAAGGCGACATAAGTATTGCCAGCCTGGTCAGTGATCCTGTAGTTACAGCGGTAGGCATCTTTAAAGGTGCGACCGGAAGAGTTTGTACTATCGGCAATGGTGATGTTGTCGTAGTTGAGGGGCATAGCTTGAGTACCGTCAAGAATTTGTAGCTGAGGTCGAAAGCGTCACTGCTGCAATCCAACCTTTGATTAGCTATCGGCGCTGAGCAAAAAAGTTATGCAAACTTCTCAAAAACTTTTTTGCTGGTCTAAAAAAGAAATTCCCAACTGTCGAGGAGACCGTTATCGTTGAAGTCTCCGTCCCAGGCATCCGAGAGGTTGTCCTGATGGGCCTGCCAAACCTCATCCTGGGTCGCAATCTGGTCGCCCCTAGCGGCATTCACATAGGGATCCTCTAGAAAGACATTATTCAAATCGCCGCTGAGATGGGGGTACTGACTTTGGGGATAAATATGGGAAATATCCTTATGGCGCATAAATTCTTCAATGGCCTCTGGCCCCTGATTCTTGACCGCATCTGGTAAGAGGGTGTTATAGGCTAGCTCTGGATCCAGGCCATAGGCCCCAAACCGTTGGGCTAGGTACTGTTGTTGCTCTAGCGGCAGTCCGTAATAATCTAAGCTCATGATTGGCGAGTCCTCCAGTAGCGTAGTGCCAGCCAGACAGCGGCTTCTCCCGCCAAGAAAATCCAGACACTCTGGGTGACATACCCCAAGGCGATCGCCCCAGAGGTTGCCCCTAAAGCCAAAAGACGACGACGACGTACTCCCTGTTGAAAGAGCTCCCAGCGGTTGTCTTCAATGGTGTTTAGTCTTTGGTGCTGGGAAAGGCCAGACTCTTGTTGAAAATGATCCATGGTGATGTTCCTCAATTAGTGCTTAGTAAACGTATTGGTGGGGCGCATTGTAGGGAATCGCAACGAGATGCTGATTTTGACGGGGGTTACTCCATAGCTCTACTGGCAGGTTTCTGCCTATGTCTGTTGGGATCATCCCCAACTGCTGCTTTTCCATCACCCAGTCCGTATCAAAACCGGAGCCATTGATTCCAAAAACAGGGGTTGTCGCTCCTTCCACTTTGCCTAAATGGGCCACATAACCATCGGGAAACTGAACCCCAAAAACTGTACAGGGCCGACCGGTTTGGGGATGCCGATCAATCATCAGCAGACGACGCACTGCTTCCCCCCGATGTCGTTTACGGTGATAACAATATGATTCTGGGGTATTAACCCACTCCAATTGATATTCCTTGAGTTGAGCATCATTCAATTGATTTAATTGTGTAGCGATCCCCCCAGTCATCGCTGAACCGACTGCAGCGCCTAGAAAATCACCAAATTGCAGGCCATCGCCAAGACCAAGACACAAACCGGCGATCGCCCCGCCAATCCGCCATAAAGATTGCTCTCGGGCTTTTTGCTGCTGATATTCATAGATAATCCTTTGGATCACCGCGTCTTCATTGACAGTCGGGTAATTGATTTGAGAAGACAACAGCCCTTGATAACGGGAGAAAACCCCAGGTGTTTCGTAGAGAGTCATCTCTGATAAAACTTGAACAATTGATTCAATCGCACTCATTTTTTGTAAGTCCCATAGCAGGTGAACTATGGACTTATCTCGCTGTCTTCAGAGAGTTATGCAAGCAGCTCCAATATTTTTTAATTAACGGCGCACCTCAAATTGTCGATAATATTGCGGAGTTTCACACTGGGTGTGTACTGCCTCTACTACAGCAGCAGGAGACCCTTGCCAGCACCACTGCAGCATTATTTCTAATTCTTCAGGGCCTCCCTCTAACCAAGCTTCTACTCGACCATCAGGCAGGTTACGTACCCAACCTTTAACTCTCAACCGTTCTGCTTCTATTGTGGTGTAATAACGATAACTAACGCCTTGAACTTTTCCCGTCACCCAAAGGTGGACTGCCTGCTTTTTCTGTTGATTCATTAAACATTGCCTCCCAAATCTTGTCTCGTCCTGATGATTTTAATCAGTTACCTGATGTGCCCTTATTTGTCTAGGTTAAAATTATGGAATATTCGGGAATAAATTGAAATGGCTAAGAATCATCAAAGAATCCGTCAAGCTGCTCAATTAAACCATCAGGGTTTTTCGTTTGCGGCAATTGGAGAAAAGTTAGGCGTAGGTAGTTCAACGGTTTTTAGATGGTCAAAATCTTCCGAGATTTGGCAAGAAGAAGTAAATGCTTTGCGGCAAATAGATGCCGTAGAATTTGCCCGGGAATATCGACAAGGTCTGGAAAGCCACCGGGATAGATTAAAAAAAGCGGGAATTACATCTATGGGTTTGGGGATTCAGGTCCTCGTCAAGATGAAAGCCTTGCTTGATCATCTCGATGTTGAGGCAATCGAACCAGATAGACGGGTGCAAGCCCTAGAATATTTGGGGAAAACCTATGACCGTTTGATGGACGGTGGCAAAACGCTATTCACTGAAATGACGGGGGTTGAACAAGTAATTGAAGAGCTCGAGATGATGAAGCCAATGCCGAAACAATGATGACATTAAATAAACTTAGTTTTTACCAAGCTAAATCAAGTTTTGTCTTAGGGCGCATACTCCCCCCCCCACACAAACATAAGGGTATCAAGACGCTCCCTACCATAGTCAATTCAGGAAGATTTTCCAAAATCTTTAATGTACCCAAACAGGTGGCATCAGGACAATATATCGTCAAGAAGAGAATAGCCACCAATAACAGCAATAGAGTTGATGAACTAACTAATTTAGTAGCTGGGGATGTTTTCTGGTAGCAGAGTCAAGACGCTAATCACTTCCTAATCTAGGGCGTGTCATCAATTAAGCCAGATAATCGAAGCTGCCAGATAAATTGCCCCTAAAAAATTGCGATCTGTTTTGTCGTAGCGAGTCGCAATTGCTCTGTATTGCTTTAATTTAGCAAAAAAGTTCTCGATTAAGTGGCGGGCTTTATA
>JAYKIK010000179.1:0-3029 GCA_035284725.1 Synechococcus sp. | reverse complement strand
AATCCAGCGGCGGTAGTCCCTCTGATCGAAAGTTTAGACAGTCCAGATTATTATGTGCGAGAGTCGGCGGCGCAGTCTTTAGAAATGTTGGAGGATCAGCGAGCGATTCCCGCGTTGCAAAGGTTATTGACTGGTGGGGTTGCGGCGGCGGTGAAACAGGAGGGAAAACCCCATTTAGTGCAACCCTATGAGGCGGTAATTGAGGCGTTGGGGACGCTGGGGGCAACGGTGGCGATCGCCGACATTGAGCCGTTTCTTGACCATGATTTTGCCAAAATTCGCTATGCCAGTTTGCGGGCCTTGTACCAACTGACCCAGAAATCCCACTACGCCGAACAGTTAATAGAGGCGCTGCAGGGCAATCAGTTGCAACTCCGACGGTCGGCATTGTTGGACTTAGGGGTGATTGGCTATGTACCCGCAGGAAAGGCGATCGCCCAGGCCTATGCCGAAAATAGTTTAAAGTTAATTGCCCTCAAAGGCATTTTAGAATCCCACCTCCAACGCACCGCCGAAACCCTTGATGCAGATAGCCTGCACCTTTTGGAGTTGATGGACAGCTTGCTCTAACAATCCAGAATCCTCCTATGACATTTTTCGTGATTGCCTACTTATAGACCCATGACCGTTGAAGTTTTAATTCGTGCCGTCAACAATCCCACCTCTGCCCAGGATTTAGTCAAAAATGTGGCCCAACTCGCTGCAACCCAAGATCTCCAGGCGATTCCCACCCTCGTGGAGGTGCTGAAGTTTAATAATCCCGGTGCTGCCGTCGCTGCGGTGAATGGCTTGATTGTCATCGGGGAACCGGTGGTGCCCTACTTATTGGAAAATATCGACGGCTACAACTACGGGGCCCGGGCCTGGATGCTGCGGGTCTTTGCAGGTATTGGTGATCCGCGGGCCTTAGACCTACTTATCGAAGCTGCAAATAAGGATTTTGCCTTTAGTGTGCGTCGCTCTGCCGCCAAAGGCTTAGGGAATATTCAGTGGCATAAGGTCACCGACAGTGAAAAAGAGACCCAACAACAAAAAGTTTTAGACTGTCTTTTACTCGCCCTTCAGGATGGGGAATGGGTCGTGCGCTATGGGGCGATCGCCGGTCTTGAAGGTTTAGCCAACTCTCTAAATTCTGAAGGTAAAACATTAATTCGTGAGCACCTACAACGTTTTCTGATCCAGGAACCGGAAGCAGCTGTCCGGGCCCGCAGCCAAAAAGCAATCCAGATCCTCCAGTAAATTCCTTACAAAAAAATCCCCCTGATCGCGGTGGAGTGAGGGGGACATCGAAAAATCTTTCGGGGGATACTACTTCACGAACTGAGGCATCACATCCGCAGCGGTGAAAATCCCCGTTAAACCCTGCTGCTGGAGCCAAACGCCGGTTTTGAGGTAACCAAAGGCCGGGCCACAAACGTTCGCCGCCATACTAGTTTCATCGCCCAGGGTAAAGGTGTGGGTGGAAATTTTCCCTTCAAAGGTGCGGCCTGTCAGTTGCACATTAGTGCTGAGGGGTTTCTTCGGATTGCGAGTATCCACAATGCCGCCCACCGTGACGCGATCGCGGTCACAAATGCCAGCGAGTTCGAGCATCAGATCATCGGCGTGTTCCATATTTTCCAGGGAAATAATGCCGTTGGTTTCATCTAAGAGTGCCTCTACTTCCGCATCACTCATCGCCCGCGCTTTTTCTACGGTGTAGCCAGGCATGTGCGCAATATCTTCCCGGATAGTGGCCCGGTAAGCTTCCCAATTGGCAATACCCACCCCAAAAGTGATTTTTACGCTGTGGACTTCTGCATAACTCTGGGCGGCGATCGCCGCTGCTGCGGTTAGTAAACCGGGGGTTGCCCCACAACCGGTCATGTAGGTAATGCCCGCATTCTTCACGTCATCCTTGAGGGCGAGGATTTGTTCCATGGCACTGGTGCGCTTCAGGGCATCTACCAAAACTCCCTGCCAACCGGAGGCAACAAACTGACGGGTCACATCAGCCATAAAGGTATTGGGCAAGTTCGGTAATGCCAGGAAAAAACCATCCACTTGGCCATTGGCGATGAGATCCGCAATACTATTACGACTCAGCACACCATACTCCGGGACATAACCTACGGAACCTTGCTGATTATAGGTACTGATACAGGTTTGGGTATCTAGGCCAGCGGGATTGTAGATATAACCTTTGTGATCTGCCGCTGCCACGAGGCGCATTTCTGATTTTTGGGCCAACAACCGGGCTGCCGCTTGACCGAGACCACCAAAGCCCAGGACACCCACACGAATAACATTACTCATAGCGATTCTCTATAAACGTCAAAATTTTTCTGTTAGTCCAGCATAGACTGTCTATTATCGGCAGAAATGGCCTTAAATCCCACGAATTTTCTTGAAGATATCTTCGACGGCTGGGGGGAGTTGGCGCATAATTTTACCTTTCTCCCGGTCAACGCTCACCAAAGTCACCTGTCCAGTGAAATACAGTTCCTGATCATCGGGGGATTCGATGCGGTAGTCCCACTCCATGCGCACCCCTTTCATTTCCTGCATTCGGGTTTTGATAATGGCCGTCATCCCCATTTTGAGAAAGGTATGGTAACGGGTGGATAGGGCGATCACCGGTAATTCGCAGCCCAGTTCCACCAGCTCAGCATAGTCAATACCGATGGAGTTGAGACAAGCAATCCGGGCCTCTTCGAGCCAGTTAATGTATGTTCCATGCCAAACAACACCTGCATAGTCGGTATGGTGGGGATACACAGTAATCGGATATTCAAACCAAGGTTCGCTAGTGGCATGGAGGGCTGGGGCGCGGGCGATCGCCATTGTGGGCAGTTCGGGTTGTTCAGGGGGGACCATAGGGTCTTTTTCCTCAGGGCACAGGGTCACAACTTTTCAAGACAAATTTTTGAGAGTATCAAGTGAGTAATGATAAACGCCAGTTGCGTAGCAAATCAATGCTGCCATTGACTCTAAATCTAGCAAATAGTGCCATGGTCAAGTCCACCATGTGAACTGATTTGGAAACAACC
>JAYKIK010000178.1:0-4685 GCA_035284725.1 Synechococcus sp. | reverse complement strand
GCCAGCGCTCAAAGGGCTCGGTAAGACTGGGGGCTGTTTTCGTGAGGGCCGGCGGAAATTCGTAGGGTTGACCGGTTTGTACAGGACGGACACTGGAGCGATCGCCACTGATTTGTTGGGCGGTGGTGACGATTTGCTGGTCGGCATTGGCAAGGATCACATTACTGTGTTTCCCCATAATTTCGACGTACAAATGCCATTGGGGCAGTTCCCCGGGACGACTACCAAACTGGAGATCCACCACCCGTTCCCAGGGCTGGATAAATTCAATTCCCAGCAAAGCACAACCCTTCACTAAGTGCCGCAGTTGGTCGCTAAAGGTGAATGTATCGGGATCTTTGGGGGGGCGATCGCCTAAATGGATCCGGGCCGCCTGGGGATGCCAAGAGAGCCAAAGCCATTCCCGCTTTTCGAGGGTGCGGAGGGCCAAGCAGAGGGTTTGCTTGTCATATTGATAAACCTGTTCGAGGCGTGCTGGCACCCAATCCCGTTGCAACTCCGTAACCAATGCCACCAGCGTCGTATAATCCACTGCCTGAATTTTCATGCATTTTTCCCAATGTGATCTGTGCCAAATTTTCAGGCTTTAAATCTTAATTGATTTCCCTAAAACTTTCTAAGTAAGGTGCCATATATTTACGGCCACGCTCAATATAGTAGGAAGAAAAAAGTGACTCATAATCTTTTTTGACTAGATCCATTGCTACTGACATTCGCCGATGACCATAGACGATGAACTGAGCTGTCGAGGCACCATAATATTCTTTCTCTTTCCCTGGAACATTGTTCTTAAAGGCATCCTTGTATAGTGTTCTGCCCAAATTGATAAAATCTTTCTCCACTTGATTAAATTGAATTAAGCCTTCGCTGGGAAAGTACAACTCCACATTTTTCATAAACCCCATCACCAAATTCATACATTTACGAGTTTCCTCAACGGATAAACATTCTTTGTCTTTCCGTCGGAAGGCCCATTGGGTAACACCATTGGTCACTTCTAAAACGCGTAGTTTGGCAAATTTATCAAGGGAATCCTGGGGAAATTGTGAAAACTCGATAATATGTTCTTGAATTTCCGCTTTGAATGCGTCAAAATCCGTCTCAAAAAATGCCTTTAATTCATGAATTTCAGATAATTTTTGCCAATCAATTTCACGCTGGATCGTCATTGTTCACCACCTCTAGTTACCACTCATCCCGCCGCCGTCGCTGGGGGGCCGTCCATTCCAGTTCTACTAAGTCGGGATCTTCTTCTAGTTCAATCTGCCACACTTCCTTAAAAGGATTTACTACCTTAAGAATGGCATCGCCAACGAAATCTTTAACAAATTCATCTTTTTTACTCAGTTTAAATTGCGCTTGCACCACCTCAGTCATCCCCCCATCGCCCCAATCCTGATCATGGCGAAAATATTCAATAAAACTTTTTCCCGCAATCCGTGTGAGATAGGCGGCCGTCACCCCCTGGATCGCTTTCCCCACCAGGTAAGTAGCCACATTGGTCTGGAGAATCTTCGCGAGGATTTCCACGGCCCCTTTCACGACGCCTAAACTGACGAGGGTTTTCCCCAGGGATACAGCCAACTCTTTACCGCGATCGCCATCAATTTCACAGCCATAAACCCGGCCAATTTCCATGACCATCTGGGCATTCACCGCTGCTGTCGCCAACATATCCACCACTGGCAGAGGGGTCACAGCGATCACCCCTGCTCCGATCCACTGGTACCGCTCGATCACCTGTTCCGCTTGTTTTTTTCGTTGGTATTCAATGATTTTGCGGGCTTCTTCTCCTAGGCGTTGGGACTGTAAAAGTAAATTATCCGCCAACAAATCGTCCCCTTCCGACCGCAACACAATGGCTAAGCGTTTAACAAGGGGCATCACGTCCGGCTCTGAGGTAAAGAGTTCTCCGTTGTCTAACTCCACGGGCTGAGGATTCGCACAGACAAAAACCACATCCTGGGGATTGATTAGAGGTTGTACTTTGGCCCTGAGGCGATCGCCAATCAGTTCTTGGTCTTCTACTGTGTACAAATCAATTTTGTTAAACACCAAGAGCGATCGCTTACCAATTGCCGCCAGATCACAGAGGGGATCGTATTCCGACTGTCGTAGATCGTTATCCACCACAAAAATGAGTAAATCTGCATTGGTAGCTAACTCCCTGGCGAGGCGATCTCGCTGAATTCCCCCAGCACCAGCCTCCAAAATCCCCGGCGTATCGATGATTAAAATTTGTCGATTTACCCCCTTCAATTTCAGGCGATAGGTCTGCCCCGTCTGGGTGGTGCCCATGGTTGCCTCTACATTGCCGACCATCTGCCCGATCAGCGCATTGACCAAGGATGTTTTTCCCGCCGATCCCGTCCCGAAGACAGCCACCTGCAGCTCTTGACGGTCAAAATTCGCTTGAATTTCCTGGGAACGGGCTAAGAGAACTTTCTGAGCTACCCTATCTTGGATTTGATTTACCTGCTGTTGAATGGTGCGTAGGTTCGCCGCTGCCACCTCTGTTTTTTCCGTGGGCAGTTGGGGTTGGTAAGGCGCTACTTTCCGGGGCGATCGCGGTTTGCGTTTTTGATTAAATACATTGAAATAACGCCAAAATGTCCATAAAATCAGCCCTATCAAGACAATTAGCACTAAAATCAGCAAATTTGCCAGAAAAGGCGCCGTAAAGGATACCTGGAGATAGAGACGATAAAGAGAATTCACCAACCATAACATCAGCCCCAAGATAGTACTCAGGCCAATGAAAAATAAGGTGAGGCGAATTGGGTGCATTAACGATCAAACTTACAGAAAACCTGATGACCATCATAACTTGTCCCCTTTCCCTCGAGTGGTAAACCTTCACTGGAGTAGGTCTATCCCTGTCATTGTACTTTTAGACATCTAGAAAGTTTGTATAAGAAACAGAAAAAGCTCGATTGGATATCATGCAAACAGAGAGGGATTTCTAAGCAGTTTTGAATCAATATATGTTCAGCCTAGATTTCGAAAATAATGGATAATCGAACGGCCCAGTTTCTCGGCAAGGACTATCAATGGTCTTATACCAAAATTTTCCTCGATGATGTTCAGTCTCTCACCGGGGGGATTCAGCTACAGATTAGAGGTAGTGCTTACAGTGAAATCACAATTATCCAACCCAAAAGACGAAATCGTCGCTATCGCTGTTGCCTTAAAAAGGAAAAAATAAATGCCCTCTTAAATGTCTTGATCGAACAGGACTTTTGCGCTATTAGACCAGATCAAAGTACAGAAATTCCCCAGGAAAACAGCATAAAAATCACTGTGATCAACGCCAACCAAGAGCGCCATGTTATCTTCAAAGAGATTGGGGAACAAGCCGAAAAATTCGATCAGATTTATGCGGCCCTGATGGAGACGGTCAAACCTGTAGATGCCTGGAAATTTATTCCCTCTGAGCTGCCTTTCTGGTTGACGATCGCCCGACTATTGCCTCTGATTTTTTTGGTTTTAGTTACACCATTTTTAATTCATAAATTTGTGATTTCTTTTTACGGTTCGATGGGCAGTCAAGATCCCGTCAGCTTTATGCCAATCCTTTTAGGACTAGTGGGTCTTCTCTTGGGTTTAATCCTGGCTAATATCTTTTTTGAGTGGTTGACAATGCGACATACTGATGTCTTCTCTCGCCCCATTTCTTTGATGATTCTAGGGTTATGCGGCTTCAGTTTTTTGGGTTTTATTTATGGGGCAATGGTTGTATTTCAAACAAGTTTTGTGCACTGGGGGACCCCAACCATAGCCCAGGTCAGTGAGAAGTTTATTCACTATAATTACGATAGTAATTCCGGCATTGTAGATACTAATTATTTCCTGAGGTATCACTATCAAATTGATTCAGGGGAAGATTTTTCTGGGGAAAGTATGGTAAAGCGATCATTCTATGATCACACCCAAGTAGGCGATCGCCTCACTGTTTACTATCTCCCCATGGTGCCACGCTGGTCAGTGCTTGAGGCCCAACAGAGTGCCCTGAGTCGGATCCCCTTTGTCCTAAAAATGTTATGTACTCTGATTGCTTGGTTCCTCGAACTGCTCATTCTGACCTATATTATCTATCCCCTCTGGCAATGGCTTAAACCTCAGCCCAGAGCCCTTGAGCTACCCGAACGGAGTTGATCACAATGCTTGGCGATCGCCTTTTGGCAACCCAATAGTTGGTATAAGAGAATGGAACAAAAGAAAATCCTGACCCTGCAGATATCAACTCCAACACCAATCAATCCCTAAAACTCCTATGAAACGTGATTCCTACGGTGCTTTAGCGGGCGCTTCCATTCCCGCCGCGATCCTCAGAGCCTCCGCCACCCTTAAGCTAGCGGGCAATATTGGTTTTTGGGTGCAAATCATCCTCGGTGTAGTTGCCGCCCTTATTCTGCTCTTTGCCAGTGCCAGCCTAGTGGGGAGTGATGCCACCAATGCCACCCAAGATGTTCGTTTTAGCCAGGGAAGTAGTTTCGGTTTATTCTGTGCTGCCGGCGGAATTGTTGCTTTGATTGTCAGTATCTTTTTCTTTTTTCGTTACAAAACCATTGCCCGTCTCATGTTGGCTGGCGACAACTCCCTCCGCCCGAAAAAGTCTTACACCATTCAAACCATTAAATTTGGGCTACTGGCTAATCTTCTGGGGATGATGTTTGCGATTATTG
>JAYKIK010000177.1:0-8980 GCA_035284725.1 Synechococcus sp. | reverse complement strand
TACAAAACCATTGCCCGTCTCATGTTGGCTGGCGACAACTCCCTCCGCCCGAAAAAGTCTTACACCATTCAAACCATTAAATTTGGGCTACTGGCTAATCTTCTGGGGATGATGTTTGCGATTATTGGTGCCGAAGCTTTTGTCGGTCTAGTGTTGGGCAAGTCTTTAACCATTCCCCAGGGAGCCGTTTTCTCAAACACATCACAATTGATTCAACCCAAGGATTTATTCATTATTTTGGCCAATACCCATACTATCGCCTCCCATTTTACGGGGATTGTCATTGCCCTCTGGCTCCTCGATCGCCTGAATAAATAATTGCTGAATACCCAGAGTAATACCCATGCAGCGCACCCGTCTCAATCTTCTCCTTGGCGAGACCTTTGGCCGATTTACCCGTTTTTTCCAAAACCCATGGCGTCGAACGGCCCTCATTGGTCTTTTCTTACTCTTAGGTAATCTGGTAGCAACGGTCTTCCCCCCGGCGATCGGTCAAACCACAACCTGGGATCCCATTGTTGCGATGGTCATTATCCTTCTGGCTGAAATTACCAACATGTTCTACTACAGAAAAGGCGATCGCCAATCATCTTTCTCCCAATCTCCCAATACTCCAGCCATCTCCCGGGATCGACTCCTATTTGACCTGGTCAATGTTTTCAAAATTGGTCTACTCTATGGGCTGACTGTTTCTGCAATTAACGTCGGTTCGTAGCGAATGCTACCGGAGCTTGCCAAGGGAAAAAAACCGTATCAAAATCAATTGTTTTAGCCCTAAACCAAAAATTTCCCCTGTGCTAGAATCAACTCTACATAGGGACTAGCAGCAGGTAAAAAACAGGTCATGTTTGAACGCTTCACAGAAAAAGCTATTAAGGTGATTATGCTTGCCCAAGAGGAAGCGCGTCGCCTTGGTCACAACTTCGTCGGTACGGAGCAAATCCTCCTCGGTCTCATCGGTGAGGGAACAGGAGTCGCCGCCAAGGTACTCCGGTCTATGGGGGTCAACCTTAAGGATGCTCGGATTGAAGTTGAAAAAATTATTGGACGGGGTTCGGGCTTTGTAGCCGTAGAAATTCCCTTTACCCCCAGAGCCAAACGGGTTCTAGAGCTGTCCCTCGAAGAAGCGCGCCAACTAGGCCACAACTACATTGGTACAGAACATTTACTGCTGGGCCTAATCCGTGAAGGGGAAGGGGTTGCTGCCAGAGTCCTCGAAAACTTAGGTGTAGATCTCTCCAAAGTCCGTACCCAGGTCATTCGTATGTTAGGTGAAACGGCGGAAGTCGCCGCTGGCGGCAGTTCTTCTCGCAGCAATAAAACACCGACCCTGGATGAATTTGGTTCTAACCTGACCCAACTGGCCAAAGACGGTAAATTAGATCCCGTTGTCGGTCGCCAAAATGAGATCGAACGGGTAATCCAGATTCTTGGTCGTCGGACGAAAAATAATCCCGTTCTCATTGGTGAGCCGGGTGTTGGGAAAACGGCGATCGCCGAAGGTTTAGCCCAAAGAATTTCCAACAATGATGTTCCCGATATCCTCGAAGATAAGCGGGTCGTAACCCTCGACATCGGGCTCCTGGTGGCGGGCACCAAATACCGAGGTGAATTTGAAGAGCGCCTAAAAAAAATCATGGACGAAATTCGCCAAGCCGGAAACGTGATTCTGGTGATCGACGAAGTCCATACCCTCATTGGTGCGGGTGCTGCGGAAGGGGCGATCGATGCGGCAAATATCCTCAAGCCTGCCCTTGCCCGTGGTGAACTGCAATGTATCGGTGCGACCACCCTCGATGAATACCGCAAACATATCGAACGGGATGCTGCCCTCGAACGTCGTTTCCAGCCGGTGATGGTGGGTGAGCCTTCCGTCGAAGAAACCATTGAAATCCTCTTTGGCTTGCGGGAACGCTACGAACAGCACCACAAACTGAAAATTTTGGATGAAGCCCTCGATGCGGCGGCGAAATTGGCGGATCGGTACATTAGCGATCGCTTCCTGCCCGACAAAGCCATTGACTTGATCGACGAGGCTGGCTCTCGGGTACGGTTAATCAATTCCCAGTTACCCCCCGAAGCCAAAGAGCTCGATAAAGAACTACGGGAAGTCCTCAAAGCGAAGGATGAAGCCGTTCGTTCCCAAGACTTTGATAAGGCAGGTGAACTCCGCGATCGCGAGATGGAAATCAAAACCGAAATCCGGGCGATCGCCGCTAGCCAGAAAGAAAAAAGTAACGATATCGATGCCGTCGTTGATGCCGAAGAAATCGCCCACATCGTTGCCTCCTGGACAGGCGTTCCCCTCAATAAACTCACCGAGAGCGAATCCACCAAGTTACTGAATATGGAAGAAACCCTGCACCAACGTCTCATTGGTCAGGAAGATGCCGTTAAAGCAGTATCCCGTGCGATCCGTCGTGCCCGCGTTGGCTTGAAAAATCCTAACCGTCCCATTGCTAGCTTTGTCTTCTCCGGGCCTACAGGGGTTGGTAAAACCGAATTAACTAAGGCCCTTGCTGCCTACTTCTTCGGCTCGGAAGATGCGATGATTCGCCTCGACATGTCCGAATTTATGGAGCGGCACACCGTTTCTAAACTGATCGGTTCCCCTCCAGGCTATGTGGGCTACAACGAAGGTGGTCAGCTTACTGAAGCCGTTCGTCGTCGTCCTTACACAGTTATTCTCTTTGACGAAATTGAGAAGGCGCACCCCGACATCTTCAACATGCTGCTGCAAATCCTAGAAGATGGGCGCCTCACCGATGCCAAAGGCCGTACCGTAGACTTCAAGAACACTCTGATTATCTTGACTTCTAATATCGGTTCTAAGGTCATCGAAAAAGGTGGCGGTGGTCTCGGTTTCGAGTTTGGCGAGGATGCCGCTGAATCTCAGTACAACCGGATTCGCTCCCTCGTGAACGAAGAACTCAAGCAGTACTTCCGTCCAGAGTTCCTCAACCGTCTTGATGAAATTATTGTCTTCCGTCAACTCAATAAAGAGGAAGTTAAAGAAATTTCTGAAATTCTGCTCAAGGATGTCTTTAAGCGTCTGACAGAACAGGAAATCACTCTACAGGTTACTGATAAATTCAAGGAGCGTCTGATTGAGGAAGGCTACAACCCCTCCTATGGTGCGCGTCCGTTACGTCGGGCCATCATGCGCCTCCTCGAAGATGTGCTCGCAGAGGAAATTCTGTCGGGCCGTGTATCTTCCGGTGATATCGCTGTCGTTGACATTGATGAAGAGGGGAAAGTCGCTGTCAGCAAAACAGAAAAAACCCTAGAACTGGCGAAGCAATAGTTAAACCACAGATATCTATCATGGGGGAGTCCAATGACTCCCTTTTTGTTTTTGTGCCTGTTGTTGTGGGGATAAATTGAGTTTAATCCTTAAAATTTTCTGCGTTTTCCTGTAAGACTCGGGCTTTAATGTAACAATAGTTACAGAAAATATTTCAAAGCAAAGTGAGGAAAATTACGATGAAACTAACCTATCGTGGCGTTTCCTATGATTATCGTCCTACAACATTAGAGATCACAGAAAAGGATATTCTGGGTCGCTATCGTGGGCAAACGATTCGTCGTCACTGTGTGACACAAGCCCTGGAACGGCCGGATGTGGAGTCTGTACTCTTACACTACCGGGGTGGAGCCTATGGTCTGTTACAAGCGACAGTGAGAGCTACAACCCAAAGCCAAGAAGCTCCTGCTGCAGCCTGTCCAGTTCCGACAGCACAACGCTCTCGGTTAATGGAGCCTGGTGCCCGTCATATCCATTTAGAAAATATGCGCCGTAGCTTGGAGCGTCGTTTGCAAGCAGCCCAGGCAAAGGGAGATGAACATCTAATTAATCTCCTGCAACAAGAATCGAATGCTCTGCCTGCAGGATAGGCCCAAGGCAGGCTCAATACCAATCGAATTTTTCAAGGAAGTAGTTTAGTTGCTACTTCTTTTTTAGTTTATGGCTATGGGTGTGAAGGAGATTTCCTGCATCAGGAATAATAGAGATTGAGATAAGGGGCGAGTAAGCATGCGAATTTTGTTGGTGGATGACGAGCGGGAGTTGCGGGAAGCGCTGAGTCAGGTTTTGGTCCGGGAAGGTCATACTGTCGAACTCGCAGACAATGGCCACCGCGGCCTAGAATTAGCCCTCGCCAAAGAGTATGATTTATTGATTTTAGATTGGATGTTACCCCAATGCTCCGGGGTAGAGATTTGTCGACAGTTACGCACCCTAGGGCAAACAACACCTATTTTGTTTCTCACTGCAAAAGATACGGTAGATGATCGGGTTTCGGGACTGGATGCAGGGGCCGATGATTATTTGGTTAAACCCTTTGAGCTGCGGGAATTACTGGCACGGGTACGGGCCCTGTTAAGGCGATCGCCAGCGCCAGATCAAGAGCTTCCCCAGCGCTTAAAAATTGCGGATTTAGAGTTAGATATCGCTAACCGGATCGCCTATCGCAACGGACGAATGATTCGCCTTTCGGACCGAGAATTACAGCTTTTAACTTATTTTATGGAGCATCCTGCCCAGCTATTGACCCATGAGCAAATTTATCAACATCTCTGGCAGGAGGGTGATGAATCCCCCAGTAGTAATGTCTTGGCCGCTCTCGTGCGTTTGCTTCGGCGAAAAGTGGAAGGAAAAGGCGATCGCCCTTTAATCCATACCATTTACGGAAAAGGCTATTATTTCGGTGAACAACAGACCTAGGGAGTTTCTTCCTTCTTTTGTACAACCGGTGGCGCTGGAACATCGACGTTTGCGGAAGTTGGTGCTGTCGAGGCAGTGGGTGAAGCTGATGCAGGTCGCGCATTGGTCTGGGGCAAGGGCGCGAGGGGAGGGACTGTATCCGCTGGATTCTCAAAGTCAAAGTTTGATGCTGGTGGGGCCGACGGACGAACTTTTTCGTTATCGGGTACTGCTTTATTGTCAGTCGTTGTTACGGTCGAGTCCGTATCGTTTGCTGCAGATTCTTGATCAGCGTCCTGGGAGGAAACCGCATCGGTTTCTTCTGTTGTCTCCGTTTTCTCAGGAGCGATCGTCTTTATGTTTTTTGAGCCGCCTCGGATGGGATCTGCCGTAATAGAACCAACCCGATTACGCAAATTTGGTAAGTCTGGAAACTCCTCGACGGTCATCGAAGCGGCCACCTGACGCATTAAATTACCCCAGAGCCGTGCTGCCGTACTGCTGGCGCCCCAGGTGGGTTTATTGTCATCATTTCCGAGCCAAACTCCGGTCACCAATTGGGGAATGTAGCCGATGAACCACAAATCCCGCGCTTTGTCGGAGGTCCCCGTTTTACCGGCCACAGGACGGCCAATGTTGGCTTGACTCCCGGTCCCGTTACTAACCACATTAGTCAGCATGGAGGTCATAATGGCCGCGCTATCAGCATCAATAGCCTTTACGGGTTTACGGTTGGCCTGATAAACAACTTTGCCATTGCGGTCAAGGATGCGACTAATGCCATAAACCGGCTGGTGGCTGCCCCGATTCGCCAGGGTGCCATAGGCTGAGGTTAACTCTAGGAGGTTAACTTCCCACGCCCCTAGGGCCAGGGAGTAGGTGGGCTTCATTTCCGACTCGACCCCCATTCGCTGAGCCAGACCAATGATCGGTTCCCAACCCACATCCAACATCACGCTCAGGGCAATGGTGTTAATCGATTTTGTCAGGGCCTCCGTTAGGGAAACGGCCTGATTGCTAAATGTGCCGGAGTAGTTTTTCGGGCGATAACCATCAATCACAAAGGGCTTGTCGACATAGGCCGTGCTGGGGGACATCCCTGAGGCGATCGCCGCTGCGTAAACAAAGGTTTTAAAGGTCGAACCCGGTTGCCGTTGAGCCTGGGTGACGCGGTTATATTGATTATTCTGAAAATCTATCCCCCCCACCATTGTTTTGATTTGGCCGCTGCGGGGATCAATACTGACCATTGCTCCCTGCTGGAATCGTTGATAGCGACCGTAGTTATTAATCCCCTCTTCAATGACGGCCTCTGCCCATTCTTGCCATTGGGGGTTGAGGGTCGTTTCAATCACAAAACTACCGTTTTCCAACTGCTCTGGCGTTAGGTAGCTTTGTAATTCCGCCTTAACGTAGTCTGTGAAATAAGGATACTGTCGGAGTAAACGTTTCGGGGTCTGGCGATTGGTCTCTAGGGGCGTGACGATCGCCTCTTCATATTCCCCCTGGGAAATATAACCTTCCTCCCACATCCGCTGTAAAACTTGATCGCGCCGCACTGTGGCCGCCTGGAGATTTACAAAGGGAGAATACAAGCTGGGTGCGGGAGCTAGCCCGGCAATCATTGCCGCTTCCCCAATGGTTAAGTCCTCCAAGGACTTCCCGAAATAAACCCAAGCCGCATCAGAAACCCCGTAGGCCCCTGACCCCAAATAAACCAAGTTCAAATAACTCTCGAGAATTTGCTCCTTAGAAAAACGCTCCTCCAGTTTTGTCGCCAGGCGCATTTCTTTAACCTTCCGGATAAGGGTTGTTTCTTGATTTAAAAAAACAATCCGCGCCACCTGTTGGGTAATGCTACTCCCCCCCTCAACAATTTCTCCCGCCTGAAAATTCACATAGGCGGCCCGGGCGATGCCCTGCACATCCACACCAAAATGTTCATGGAAACGCCGATCCTCACTGGCAATAAATGCCTCGGTTAAGGTTGCCGGGACTTCCCAGATTTTTACCTTATCGTGGGAAACAGGCCCGACTTCCTCAATCACACTGCCATCTGCAGCCTGAATTGTTAATGTCCCTGGACGGGTATAAATTAAAACTTCTTCAATATCTTCTGGTACAAGGGCTTCAAGTTCCTGCCAACCGCGATAGACGACAACGCTGCCACTGCCGCCCCCCAGAATCATCCCTGCTAGCATCCATAGCCACCAACGGCTTTTTTTTACTCTTTTGGATTTTTTACGCGCTTTCTCAGGAGAGGGAGACCTAGAATCGGCTTGTGCCCCAGCCGTGATTTCCGCGCCATTACCTTGACGAAAAGCAGCATTCTTTTTTGAGGACTTCTGTTTACCTGATCTCTTGGGTTTTCCCCCAACGGATTGGGCAACTGACTTTTTGACAAAATTAAACACACTGGAATCCCCTAGGTACGACTCGGGGTCAATACGAGAACCATCAACCCAAAGCCAATCTGATAGAAATCTTTCTAATTATTTCAGACAGTTTATATCAAATCGAACCGAATGCTGGGGTCGAGAGTTTAGAGTATCTTATATTTTAGTAAGCGGGTAACGCGATTCGAACGCGCGACATTCACCTTGGCAAGGTGACGCTCTACCACTGAGCTATACCCGCTTGCGTGCTGAGCACGTATACAACTATGCCAAAATAAAAAGGAGATGTCAAGGGCTTCACAAAAAAATTTTTCTTATCTGCTGAAGCACCCCAGACAAAAGCGAGTGCCTAAATTTTACCCAGAAGGCTAGCCATTTCGAGGGCGCTGAGGGCATAACCCCAACCCAGATTGTTTTTAATCCCAGCCCGTTCAAGGGCCTGTTGCATCGTATCAGTGGTCAACACACCAAAAATGACGGGCACACCGGTTTGGAAGGCCGCGGCGGCAACCCCTTTCGAGACTTCTGCTGCAACATAGTCAAAGTGGGGGGTATCACCACGGATCACGGCCCCCAGGCAAATCACCGCATCGTATTTGCCGGAGTCGGCAAGCTTTTTCGCGACGAGGGGAATTTCAAAGCAGCCCGGCACCCAAATGTAGTCGACCTGTTGGCCGTCAGAATCCGTATCGACTCCATGGCGACGGAGGCAGTCTTGGCAGCCGGCGAGGAGCTTACTGGTCACGAGGTCATTGAAGCGACCAATGGCGATCGCCAATTTGAGGTTTTGAGTATTGTCGTTGTAGGTGCCTTCAAAGGTAGCCATGGGTAATCGAGGGATAGATTGATTGGTCAGAGAAAAAAATTAAGGTGCAATCGTGCTGGAGATACCAACGGCTAGGATTGCACCTTGGGCGGGATCAAAAAAGCCTTGATCACTAAATCGAATAATTGATTTTAGATGACGAAAAAATTCAGGACGCCAACGGCAATCACCAAAGCAGTCCAAGCAATAGAACCAACAAAGATCAAAGATTTGGATTGTTCCCAGTTGGTAGGGGAAGCATAGGCTACAGGAACACCGATCACCATCAAGAACGAAAGGGCGACGAGGGCAGCAAGGGCAAGTTGGAATAAAATAGTCATTTTTTTAAAGTTCTCCCAAGACAGCAAGCAAATGGGTTTATGGGCTTAGGATGCCAAATGTAATGTTTGAAAATCCTAAAGTTTTTATTGTTTATAGTAAGCTACCAGAAAATTGACCTTCTCAGGTAGATGGCCCCGAAGTGATTCTCAAAGAAGGCGTTCTCGGTGAGAATGGGGAAGCTTTTTGCTTTTTATTGTGTTTTTTTATTTTTGAAAGATTGTGACTGATTCTCCTCGGAAGTCCCGTTCGCTGGCTGGTATTGCAGGGGTTGTGGCGATCGCCACCCTGATTAGTAAGGTGTTCGGTTTAGTGCGGGAGCAGGCGATCGCCCGGGCCTTTGGCGTGGGGCCAGTGGTGGATGCCTATGCCTATGCCTATATTATTCCGGGGTTTTTGCTGATTCTCCTGGGGGGGATTAACGGCCCCTTTCATAGTGCCTTGGTGAGTGTCCTCGCTAAGCGGGATCAAAAAGACGCTGCCCCCCTGGTGGAAACAGTCTCCACGCTCGTGACGGGGGGCTTGCTACTGATCACAATCCTGTTGGTGGTCTTTGCAGGATTTTTTATTGATCTGGTCGCACCGGGTTTAGAAGGAACCGTGCGGGAGTTGGCCATTTTGCAATTGCAAATTATGGCGCCCCTAGCTGTGTTTGCGGGCTTAATTGGTATTGGGTTTGGCGTATTGAATGCTTCGGATCAATATTGGTTGCCGGGGATTAGTCCCCTGTTTTCCAGC
>JAYKIK010000176.1:0-35154 GCA_035284725.1 Synechococcus sp. | reverse complement strand
TTTGAGGCCATTGTCGAGGGTGAACTCGGTGATATTTTCGATGACCTGGTCGAGGTAGGGTTGGATCGAGGGGGGGAGACCGGGAGTTTGGGCCAAGCTGATGGCGGGGAAGGTTTGCCAACTGAGCACGGCGATCAGGCAACCAGTGAGGAATCGACGACGGAACAACCCTTGGAACATGGAGATATGTGGTGATGGTTTCTGGAAAATATTCCGTTCTATTGTAGAGGAAAGTTTTTGGAATGCCCGGCCTGAACTGGGGGAGGCGATCGCCTTGGAAAAAACTTTTCTTACGGGGAAACCCGGCAGATAGGAGGCTATTGGGGAAAATTTCCCGGAAATAGATAGTAAGATCAATGGGTCTGTTGTGAACTGTTTAGGTTTTGATTGTTTTTATGGTTGCCCCTGAGTCCGCTACAAATCTCTCTGAACAACTGGATCGCATTCATCGGGAGTTGTTGGCGATCGCCGCGCAGTATGAGGGGAATGGGGAGCGCCTGTTAGAAATTTTGCGCCAAATGGAGTTAACCCACCGCCAAATTTCGGAAGGGTATTTTTATCCAAGTTTGCCGGAACGACGGCGGGATCTGTACAACATTCTGCGGGACATGGAGATGGCAGGGGGTTGGCCTTACATTGCGCGGCCGAAGTTGCAGTTTATTTTAGAAAATTTCTTAGCGGCAGAGGAAAAGGAGTCGACAGAACATCCAGAGGCAGAAGAGTAGGTTGATTTCAAGGTGTTGGGGGCCGCTGGGATGAACGACTCACCGCGCCAATACGATCCACAAGGTCTCCAGGCGTTGCAGCAATGTATTGATCGCACCCAAGATGTCACCGGTCTATTGCAAGGGGCGATCGCCATTTTTCAGGATTTATTTGCCACCGAAACCGCCGCCGTTGTTTTCCTAAAATCCCTACATCCCCTCCGCCAGAGACCCAAGGAACTTCCTGCAGCCACCGTTGAACTGGTCACTCCTTTGGCTTCCCTACCCTCCCACTGGGAACTGCAACACTGTGATTTTTGTCAGGCTGCCTGGCACCAAGCACCTACCCCCTGGGCAAGTGCTGATCTAGATCAAGAACCGGGGCGATCGCCATTGCGACGACTCAAGTCCCGGCGGTTGCTTCTTTTGCCGTTGATGGGGGGGCAATCCCTGGCTAATGCTGGACGAACAGTATTGGGCTTCGTGATCCTCGGGGGGCGATCGCCGCAGCCCTGGCCACCGGCCACCATGCAAACCATGACCCTCATGGCTCACCAACTGGGACAAACAATCATTCACCGTCAAGCCCTCCAGCAGATCCAGTCCCTCGTAGATGAACGCACCAGCCAGCTGAAATGGAGCCTCGAAGTTCAGGGGAAACTCAGTCAAACCATGCGTCGCCAAATCCAGCAACTGCGCCACCTGAACCGGCTGAAGGACGATTTCCTCAGTACCATGAGCCACGAACTCAATACCCCCCTGGCAACGATGAAACTGGCGGTCAAAATGCTCAAACAACCAGGGCGATCGCTCGAAAAACAACGCACCTACCTTGATATCCTCGAACAGGAGATTAACCGCGAAAGCAAGTTAATTCAAGATTTACTCCAATTGCAACAGGCCGAAGCCAGTGAATTAGCCCTCAAACCCCAGCGTCTCATCCTCGAACCGGCCCTTTTACCACTGATTCACAAGGCCCAAGCCCGCTGGTTTCCCCTCAAACAACTGGAATTTTGCCTGATTTTCAAACCCGAAACCCTAGGCGCAAAACTTCAATTGGAAACAGATCCAGAACATTTTCTGAATGTCCTTAGCGAACTCCTGACCAATGCCGGTAAGTACGCTACCCCCCGCAGCACCATTACCCTCCAGGTGGAATATTGGGGGCGATCGCCAGGCCGCATTCAAATTCGCGTTTGCAACGAGGGCATTGGGATCCCCCGAGAAGAACAAAACCATATTTTTGAAAAATTCCACCGGGGACAAGGGGCCATAACCCAAGCAATTCCTGGCACGGGCCTCGGCCTTACCCTTGTCAAAACCATTGTCGAACACCTCGAAGGCACCATTACCGTTTCCAGTGAGCCCAACCCACAGCGCGACGATTACCACACCTGTTTTATCTTGAATTTTCCCCAAACGATGGCCGGCTTTTAAGTCGATTCTCCCGGACGGGCCTTTAAGAAATATGGAAGAAACGGCACTTTTCCCGGGTCATTCGTTATCACAGGAGATAGAATCCGAGGTCGTCCCATGGGATCTCAGCGCCGCTTCCTTAAATTTCTGCTATTGGCTTGTCTCACTTGTTTTTTAACCATTACAAGCCTCTCCGGTTGTCAACAAATTCTCCAGATCACTCAGATTACCAACTCAGCTAGTCCCTTTCCCACTGTAGCCGCCCTCCCCTTACCGGAATTGCCCGACTGGATCACAGAAATTAGTCCCACCGGAGACAGCGCCGACCTTGCCCAAATTCGGATTCTGTTCAAATATCCCTTGATTCCCGTTGCCCAACTGGAGAGTCCCCAGGAAACCGCCCTCCTCCAAAAAATTGAACTGCTCCCCGCCATTTCTGGGCAATTTCGCTTTCTCACCCCCCAAATGATTGGTTTTCAAGCGGATGAGCCCCTCCCAAAAGCCACCCGTTTCCAAGTCACTCTTAAAGCTGGCCTCCAAGACTTAGAAAATCACCAACTAACAGAAGACCTTGCCTGGACATTCCAAACGCCCCAAATTCGCCTCAGCCATTTACCTGGAGTGGTCGGCACTCTACCAGCCGATGCCGAACCCCTCGGCATTGAAGAAGAAAGCACGATTACCAGCAATACCCAACTCGACCTTGACTCCCTGAAACAACACACCGTTTTTGTGAGCGCTCAGGGCAGGGTAAAGGCGGTCGTGACGGTGCCAGAGCTTCTAGGAGATTCCATTTCAGATAGTCAATTCGATCCAGAAAGAACATGGCAATACACTGTTAAACCCCGTCAACCTTTACAGAAAGCAAGTCAATATACCCTGGAATTTCAACCGGGAATCGCCCCAGACCAAGGTAACTTGCCCACCGAAAAAAGCTTTCGTTCCGTCTTTAAAACCTATGCGCCGTTGCGATATGAAGAAATGACTTTCTATGGGCAACCGGATGCGGGGGGAGCCTATGGTCGTTTTGTGAAAGGGAGTGCCCAACTGGTTTTTAATAATGGTTTGGATGCAGATGCGGCGGTGGAAAATATTACGATTAGCCCGAAGCCGGAGGGGGATGATCTTGCCGTTCGTACCTATCCCGGTAGCCGCTCGGTGGATCTGAATCCGTGGGTGCTCCAACCGAATACTGATTACACGATTACGATTAGCAAAAATCTCAAGGATCAATACGGGCAGACCCTCGGCAAGGATCAAAGCATTACCTACAACCCCGGTGATGTGGCGGCGGATATTTGGGCGCAGCGGGATCTGAATATTTTTCCGGCGGGGACGGATCTGAATCTTGATATTGAAACGATTAATTTACCGGAAGGGAAGTTTCAGGTGGGTTATCGGGTGGTGCAACCGACGGATTTGGTTTACGCGGAGACAGCTTATCCGCAAAATAACAGCACCGATTTAGTGCCGTCAGAAGGCAGTTGGGAAAGCATTACGGTTAAACAACCAAAAAATCAGTTGGTGAAAACGCCGATTCCGATTCGGGAAAAATTGGGTGGGAATACGGGTTTACTCGCTTACGGGATTACGGCAAAAACCAATACCTATAAGGATCAGAATAATCAAACCCAGTGGCGATCGCCGCAATATTATGGCTTGGTGCAGCTGACGAATTTAGGGGTGTTTGCCCAGTGGTTTCCGGAGTCGGGCCTTGTGCGGGTACACCATCTGGATACGGGGAAAGCAGTTGCCAATGCCCAGATTGAGATTTATCAATCCAAGTTAGATCAAAAAACGAAGGGCACACCGCAAGCTTGTTTTACGGGGCAGACCGATGGGGGTGGTAATTTACTCGTTGCAGGAAATGGCTGGCGGAGTTGTTTGCAGGGTCAAGAATATGCGCCGCAATTACTCGTGATTGCCCGCGAAAATTCGGACTGGGCTTTTACGCGTACTGATGAGTACAGCGGTTCCTACGGTTACGGGATTTATGCCGATTGGGATAATGGGGAAACCCAAGGGCGGGGCACAATTTTTAGCGATCGCCAACTGTATCAACCGGGCGAAAAGGCTTATTTTACGGGGGTTGCCTATTATTTAAAAAATGGGAAATTGCGGCAGGATATTAACCAAAATTACAAGGTGATCCTGAGTAACCCAGAGGGGAAAGAGACCACTTTAGGCAACTTCCAAACGAATCGCTACGGCACGTTTACGGTGGAATGGGATGTGCCGAAAACCCAGGATTTGGGGAATTATTACCTCCGCGCGGAAGCTGCCAATGGGGTGAATATTTACGGGGATTTTCGGGTGGCTGAATTTCGTCCGCCGAATTTTAAAGTAGACCTTAATCTCGGTCAGCAATTCGCCAAAATGGGCGATCGCCTCACTGCCACCACCCAGAGCGATTATTTGTTTGGTGCGCCCGTGAGCAATAGCAAGGTGAATTATTACGTCACCCGCAGTCGCGGTTATTTCCAGCCGGAGGGGTGGGACGAATTCCAGTTTGGGCGGCAGTGGCATTGGTCGGAAACGGAGCCGTCCATTAGTAGTGATGTTCTGCAAACGCAAAAAACCTTAAACGATGGGGGACAAAGTTCTCAGCAAATTGAAGTGGCGAAAGATTTGCCCTATCCGGTGACCTATCGCGTGGAAACAGAAGTGACCGATGCGGCGAATTTGTCCGTGTCCAATACCCAAACCTTTACCGCACTGCCCGGCGATCGCCTGATTGGGATCAACCATGATTTTGTTGCCGATGCGGAGAAACCCTTTAAAACCCAAGTGATTGTTACCAGCCCCAACGGGAAAGCGATGGAAGGGCAAACGGTCAAATTAGAATTGCAGAAGGTCAATTACAGCGAAGTTTCCCAAATTATCGAGGGATCTCAAGTTAAACGCCCGCAGGTGGAATACGAGGCGATCGCCAGCCAAACTATTAAATCTGCCGCCAAACCCCAAACCGTCGAATTGACCGCCCCCAAAAGTGGTTCCTATCGCCTCCATGCCACCATTAGCGGGCAACCCGATGCCGCTGCCACCGATAGTTTCATTTGGGTTAGCGGTTCAGGCTGGTTTAATTGGGGCGATCGCTTCGACAATAACCGCGTGGAAGTCACCCTCGACAAAGATGAGTACAAGATTGGCGACACCGCAACCGCGTTAATTCAATCCCCCTACCCCGAAGCAGAACTGTATTTTTCCGTGATTCGCCACGGCGTACTGTACGAAACCCAGCAAACCGTGACCGGAGCCGCGCCCCAAGTGCAATTTACCGTGACACCGGAGATGTTGCCCAATGCGGCGGTGGAAGCCGTTTTAATTCATAGGGGAGAATCCATCGAAGCTGCCCGCAAAAATGGCGTGGATAAGCTGATGAAAATTGGCTTTGACGATTTCAGCACGAGCCTCGCCGAGAAAAAATTAACCGTCGCCATTCAGCCGCAACAGGATCAGGTGATGCCCGGTGACGCACAAACCTTAAATCTGCAACTCAAGGATCAAGGGGAGCAACCCGTTGCCGGACAGTTAACGGTGATGGTGGTCAATGAAGCGATTTTGCAATTGACGGGCTATCGTCCCCCCGATCTGCTGGATGAAATTTATCGCTACCAACCGATCACCACCCGCTGGGCAGACAATCGCCCCGATGTGACCATTGCGCCGCTGGATTCGACCGAGGCAAAAGGTTGGGGTTATGGCGGTGGTGCATCCTCGGCTTTAGCCAATACCCGCACCCGCACCGATTTTAAGGCGATCGCCTACTATAACGGGGCTGTTTTAACCGATGAACAGGGTCAAGCCGAAGTCTCCTTTACGCTGCCCGATGACCTAACCACATGGCGCGTCCTCGTGGTGGCAACGGATGATCAAATGCGTTTTGGCAATGGCGATGAAACTTTTATCGCAACCCAACCCCTGCTCACCAATCCCGTTCTCCCCCAATTTGCGCGGGTGGGCGATCGCCTTGAGGGGGGCGTGATGGTCACTAATACCACGGGTTCCAAAGGTCGCTTAAATATTGAAGCCCAAGTACAGGGGGCGATCGCCTTTACCCAAGGGAACCAACAACGGCACAGCCAAACCGCCGAGATTGGTAATGGTACGGCAGTGTATCGTTTCCCGATGGTTGCCAACGAAGCCGGAACCGCCACCTTTAAATTTACAACCCAGAAAAATGGGGTCGCTGATGCCGTGGAAGTGCCTCTCGAAGTGAAGCAATTAGCGGTAAAAGAACAGGCGATCGCCACGGGGATTTTGACCGAGGCTGAAGTAAAAATTCCCTTGAACATCGATCGGCAGGTGGTTCCCAACCAAGGCGGTTTAACGGTGACTGTCGCTAGCACCCTGATCCCAGAATTAACTGCTCCTGCCCAAGATACGTTTTACAACGACGATTTTCCGTTCCTCGAACCCACCGCCAGTCAACTGCTCATTGCGGCAAATTTAGAAATTCTCAAACAACAGTATGGTCAAGCCTTCGAGAAGTTTGACAGCCAAGCCGAAGCGAGCCAAGCCCTCACCCATCTCAGCCAATTGCAACTCGCCAGTGGTGGCTTTGGCTCCTTCCCCGGAGACGACACCCCCGATCCCTACGTCACACCCTACGCCGCCGAGGCGATCGCCCTTGCCCAACAAGCCGGATTACCCGTCGATTCAGGGCTGGTGAGCAAACTGAAAAAATATCTCGATCAAACCCTCGCCAACCCTGCTCAATTTAGCGAGTGCAGCACCACCAACTGCAAAAATACCGTCCGTCTCGAAACCCTCATCGCCCTTGACCAACTAGGGGATGTGCGCGGGGACTTTGCGGCAACTTTGTATGATGCCCGCGAGGAGTTTGATACCGTCGGCAAAATTAAGTTAGCCCGCCACCTTTCTCAACTGCTCGATTGGCAAATCCAAGCTCAGGAGTTAGCCGATGCGGTGAAAGAACTGGTCTACCAAACCGGACGCACGGCGCAGATTAATTTGCCCCAACGTTGGTTCTGGTATCACTCCAACACCACCGCCCAATCCCAAGCCCTCCGCCTATTTACCGAGATCAAACAAACCCCCGCTACCCTTAGCCAAGTCTTGCAAGGGTTGCTCGATCAACGGCGCGATGGCACATGGCGCAATAGTTATGACAACGCCCAAGCCCTCACCGCCTTAACCGCCTACAGCAAAACCGAAGCCACTCCACCCAGTTTGAGTGGCACTATCAAGCTCGACCGCAAACAATTAGGTCAATTTGACTTCCAAGGCTACGAAAACCCTAGTGCTACGGTTAATGTGCCGATGCAGGATCTTCCGAAAGGCAATAGAGATCTGATTATCCAAAAAGACGGCGACGGCAAACTCCATTACCTGAGCGAATTTAACTATCGCCTCCCGGGCAGCCAACCCGGCAAATTAAATGGATTGCGCATCACCCGCTATATCCGCCCCGCCAACCAAACCGAAGTCGCCCACCAATATGGACTGTACGACCTCAAAGAACCCTTTAGCGTCGAGGCGGGACAGGTCTTTGACATTGGTTTAGAAGTGATCACCGATCACCCCGTCGATCATGTGTTGATCAGTGATCCCCTCCCCGCAGGTTTTGAAGCGATTGACACTGATTTTCAAACCGCCACCACCTATTACCAACCCCAGCAGGACGCATGGCAATTGCGTTACCAGAAAATCTATAAAGATAAAGTCGTTGCCTACGGCGATCGCCTCAATGCGGGGGTCTACAACTTGCATTACCTTGTGCGTGCCATCACCCCCGGCAATTTCGACTATCCCAGCGCAGAGGTTTCGTTGCAATATAACCCCGAAACCTTTGGCAGAAGCACCTCTTCAACATTGCAGGTGAATTAGGCTGGAAAGATCCGTAGGCGGCGGTTGGGTTCCTCCCCAAAACTCGATGATTGCAAACGGTAATGCTCAATCAATTCGTGCTGCATCTTGCGAATTTTGGCTGAACGGGGCAGCAGTTCCACCGGTTGGCCCTGGGGAATGACAATCTGCTCTACCGCCAGCCGAGCTTCTTCGAGGGCATCAATTTCGTCGTCACTGTTGCTCTGGGCAAACAAGCGGACATCCGTCGGTTCCTGGGCGTTGGGGTCATCCATATTTAAAATCCGGCGCAGCCCCCGGGTAATCTGGGGAATCGTATTGGACTTTACCGCATGGATCGGCACATGGCAGGTTTGGGCAATTTGCCGCAGTTTGGAATGGCTCTTGAGTTGGGAGCGCAGGGCTAACACTGCATCGGCCCCTTCGAGGTCTTTCGTCAGTTCAATGGGGAGCCGCAAAATTTCGATCACCTGCTCGATTTGCGATCGCCCCACGCCGTAGGGATAGACATACACGGGATAATCTTCGCCGTTGGGGCCAGGCACCCTTACTTTTTCCTGTTGCTGGGGGTCACGGGCGATCCAAGATTGATCAATGAGGGGATCGAGGGCATTACTTCTCGGGGAAACTAATTTTTTTTTCGGACTACCGAAGGGGAGGGGCGCCATTTTTCCCGATGCTCGTAAGCCTCTAGGACGGCTCGATTCAGCCGTCATAGGCGTTTGGGGATTCCAGTTGGGAATTTCGACGGGGTGCTCCATTTCTTCGGTGATTTTGACGTTTCCTTCATCGTCAACGGTACGCACTTCGAGGAGTGGTTGATGACCCCGCAAGAGGGTATCAATGGTGATCGACACATCGCTATGGACGACCCACCGTTGCCGTTCTAGCATTTCTACAGCGACATCGAAGGTCGGCGGCGCTTTTCGTTCGAGGACGGTTTTTTGCGATCGCCGTTTGCGAGCCTCCTCATCCCCTAGGGTTACCGCTTGGATGCCGCCGACGAGATCCGAGAGGGTGGGGTTTTTAATCAAGTTTTCGATGCGATTCCCGTGGGCTGTCCCGACCAGTTGCACGCCTCGCTCAGCAATGGTTCTCGCGGCCTGGGCTTCGAGTTCCGTGCCAATTTCATCGATGATGATCACCTCGGGCATATGGTTTTCCACCGCCTCAATCATCACCTTATGTTGTAGTTCTGGGGTGGCCACCTGCATCCGGCGAGCGCGACCAATGGCGGAATGGGGAATGTCCCCGTCCCCAGCAATTTCGTTGGAGGTGTCAATAATCACAACCCGTTTGCCAAAGTCATCGGCTAGAACTCGAGCAATTTCTCGCAGTGCCGTCGTTTTACCAACCCCAGGCCGCCCTAATAAAAGGATTGATTTACCGCTCTCAACGAGTTCCTGGATCATCAAAATGGTGCCAAAAACGGCCCGACCGATGCGGCAGGTTAAACCAACGATGTCTCCTTGGCGGTTACGCATGGCACTAATCCGGTGCAAGGTACGCTCGATACCAGCTCGGTTGTCGCCACTAAACATCCCCACCCGATCCACGGAATATTGCAAGTCTTCGCGGCTAATGGGGCGATCGCCCAGGTCTTCGGTGCTATTTTCAAAGCGAGCTTCGGGGATGCGCCCGAGATCCATCACCACTTCAATTAGGGCATCTTTATGGGGGTGGTCAGCGAGGCGATCGCGAATCGAATCGGGCAGAATGGTTAGTAGTTTATCGAGGTCATCCGTTACCAAACGGCGGTGGGCCGGAAAAGCAGGGGATTGGGGGGCGGTCATAGGCTCGGCGTAGGGTTTAACGAAGATTTTAATGGATTTATCAATTGCTTGGCTTGGGCGATCGCCTGCCAAAAACGTTCTGGATCCGTTTCGATGGATTGTGGGTGAATTTCAGCGGGATTTTCGAGAATTGGTTGGAGAATTTTACGGGCATAACCCCCAAAGGCAATCCCAGAGATCCCAGGCCTTTGAAGACTATTTTGACCACCATGGAGGAGGCCGAGGTGTTTTAATTTTTCCACGGTGTAATTATTTGTGCCGCCAGCCAGTTGAACATAGCCGGGTAAATCGCTCCGGAGAACTTTTTGGGCGAACTGGATACTGGCATGGATAGTGCCTTTACCAATGTCACCACTCATGGGTCTACCATCGGTCTGCCAAAGGAGTAAACAGTCTAAAGGCTGAATTTCTGTCCAGAGTTGTTCGAGATAGTCCAAGACATCGGGGTGATCCTGGCAACTGATGGCTAGGAGTTTGAACTGGTGGTGGACGGGTTTGAGGGTTTTCCAGAGTCGTTGAAAATCCGCAAAATGACCCACCTGGGTATGGATTTCCACTGCATCGATCGCCATGGTCGTGATCATCTCAGCGGCAATGCTCGGACTAGAAATGTAATTTTTCGCTTCGATCAAACCCAGGGGACAAATCGGGAGGCAGCGGCCGCAACCATAACAGCGATCGCCAATCACCCCCGTGTGATCAATGGCGAGGGCCGGACAAACCATTTCACAGGGGCGGGGACAATCAGCTGGACAATGGTTTGCATCAAAAAAAGCCTTACGGAAATGGGGATCCTCAGCATCATTGAGGCTAATCATCAACCAGGGTTTACCTTGCCACTGGGGGAATTTCTCGGGATTTTGACGGGCGATCGCCTCAGCTTGGGTTAACGCTTCCTGGGCCATGGTCACCACCGCCGGATCGGCTGCTACATCGATACAATCAGCCCCCACTAAACTGTAAATGAGGGTCAGATCACGGATGGCTGGTAGATGCTGAAAACTAGCGCCACAGATGAGTTTGAACCAGTGACCATTAGCGAGGGATTGGGCCGGAAAAAGAGGTTGCTTCACCCTTTCATCGTACCGTTCTGACTTTTGCTTTGGGAACCGTACCCTCAAAAAAACCAGATGTAAAAAACCGTAAGGGCGATCGCTTGACCCCTTAACCTCTCAGCCACAATAGAGGGAACCCAACCCTGATGCCTGATTCCTAAAAAGATGTTGCAACATGACGTAATGATTGTTGGCGGTGGCCTTGCTGGATGCCGTGCCGCCCTAGAGATCAAAAAGAAAAATCCGAATTTTGATGTGGGGTTAGTGGCGAAAACCCATCCGATCCGTTCCCATTCCGTCGCCGCCCAGGGGGGCATTGCTGCAAGCTTGAAGAACGTCGATCCAGAGGATCACTGGGAAGCCCACGCCTTCGATACGGTCAAGGGTTCCGATTATTTAGCTGATCAAGATGCCGTCGAAATTCTCACGAAGGAAGCCCCCGATGTCATTATCGAACTGGAGCATTTAGGCGTATTATTTTCGCGCCTAGAGGATGGACGCATTGCCCAACGTGCCTTTGGGGGACATTCCCATAAACGCACTTGCTATGCCGCAGATAAAACGGGTCACGCCATCCTGCATGAATTGGTGAATAATTTGCGCCGCAACGGGGTCAACATCTACGACGAATGGTATGTGATGAACCTGATCTTTGAGGAGAATCAGGCGAAGGGCATTGTCATGTACCACATCGAAACGGGACATCTGGAAGTGGTATGCGCCAAAGCGGTGATGTTTGCGACGGGGGGGTACGGCAGAGTATTTAATACGACCTCCAACGATTTCGCCTCCACGGGGGATGGACTCGCGATGACGGCGGCTGTAGGTTTACCCCTCGAAGATATGGAATTTGTGCAATTTCATCCGACTGGACTCTATCCGGTAGGCGTTTTAATCTCCGAAGCGGTACGGGGTGAGGGGGCTTACCTGAGAAATAGTGACGGCGATCGCTTTATGGAAAAATATGCGCCGAATCAGATGGAACTCGCCCCACGGGATATCACCTCACGGGCAATTACGCTGGAAATTCGCGCCGGACGGGGCATTCATGCCGATGGCAGTGCAGGCGGCAAATTTGTCCATCTCGACCTGACCCACATGGGCAAGGAAAAAATTATGGAGCGGGTGCCCTTTTGTTGGGAAGAAGCCCACCGTCTTGTTGGCGTTGATGCCATTAGTGAACCGATGCCTGTACGGCCTACAGCTCACTATTCCATGGGCGGCATTCCCGTCAATACCGATGGTCGTGTCCGGCGTAACAGTACCGAATTAACTGAGGGCTTTTTCGCAGCAGGGGAATGTGCCTGTGTGTCGGTGCATGGAGCCAATCGTCTCGGCAGTAATTCCCTCCTAGAATGTGTCGTCTATGGTCAACGGGTCGGCGGTAAAATTGCAGACTACATCGGCGATCGCCGTTTGCCAGAAATTAACGAAAACCACTATTTAGACGAAGCTAAAAATCGCATTGGACAACTCTTAAGTCAATCGGGCAATGTGCGGATTAATGACCTCCGACAACGCTTTCAAGAAACCATGAGCGACCATTGTGGTGTATTTAGAACCGAAGCAATCATGGCGGAAGGATTAGCACAAATCCAACAACTCAAAGAACAATATGATCATCTTTTTCTGGATGATAAAGATATCCATTGGAATACCGAACTGATTGAAGCGTTAGAGTTACAAAGTATCATCAAAGTCGGTGAAGCCATTTTAACTTCCGCCTATCATCGTAAAGAAAGTCGGGGCGCACATTCACGGGAAGATTTTCCCACCAGAGACGATCAAAACTATTTAGCCCATACTCTAAGTTTTTGCACCGATGACGGCGTAACCCTTGAATATATGCCTGTTGTGATTAATCGTTTTGAACCTAAGGAACGAAAATATTAAACATTAGCCAAACAGTTTTTCGACTTCTACTTCTACATCAGGGAACGCATGGGGCGAAATAATACCAGAGGTATGAATAATCAAGGAATGATATTTACCATCGACTAAATCCTTAAACACATGGAGTCGTTTATGGGGAATATCAATCACCCAATATTCCTCAATGCCTTCTCGTTCATAGACATCTTTTTTGTCATGTAAATCATAATTCAGCGTAGTATTCGACACTTCAATTAACAGTAAAACATCAGCCGCATAGGGATGTCTGGTGCGATATTTTTCAGATGGAAGTTTAACAACAGCAATATCAGGTTCTGGTTCTGATTGGGTAAGGGTGATTGGATGTCCCTCTTGGAGAATTGCCACACCTGCTAATAGATCTCGTAAATAATTATTGCCATTTTGCATGATATAACGATGTAGTGGACTTTCTGGAGCCATTTCGACCAATTCCCCCTGTAATAATTCAACTCGTTTATGATCTAAAATGCCCTTTTCGATCATGCTGTGGTATTCTTCAACTGTCCATTTAGTGAGTGTTCTCATGGTTATTGAACCTCAAATTATTAAATAGAGTGCTTAAATAGCAACGTTAAATATTAAAGTATTTGGCAACGGGATGATAAGTAATAATTGCGGAAGTAGATTGTTCAGGATAAATTTGTTCGCTTTCATCCATATACATGCCAATACGATCTGTTTTTAACAGTTCTAATTGAGTGTATTGATCCAAAATATTCGGACAAGCGGGATAACCAAAACTATAACGGGAACCTTGATAGCGTTGGCGCAATATATCCTTAATATTGTCGGGTTCTAAATCACCAAAACCTAATTCTTTACGGATGCGGGCGTGACACCACTCGGCAAGGGCTTCGGCGGTTTGGACGGCAATGCCATGGTAGTAGAGATAATCGGTGTATTCATTGGCAGCAAAGAGTTTTTGGGCGTATTCCGTAGCAATTTCACCGACGGTTACGGCTTGCATCGGGAACACATCTAAAACACCAGATTCTGTAGACGCAAAGAAATCGGCAATGCACAATCTTTTCCCTTCTTTTTGGCGGGGGAATTCAAAGCGTGCAACTTCGGTAATGGTTTGTTCACTGACGTATTCATCGGGGTCGTAAATAACTAAGGTATTACTTTCCGATTGACAGGGGAAATAGCCATAGATAACCGTTGGTTCCATGATTTTTTCGGCGATCGCCTTTTGTTTCCACTGGTCTAAAAGCGGATGGACGGTGTCTTGGATGAATTGATCGTATTCCTCTTTGGATTGTTCTTTGGTTTTACGGAATTGCCACTGTCCCACGAAGAGAGCCTGTAGATCGAGATGCCAGAAAACTTCTTCGAGATCGATATCAGAGGCACGTAAAATTTGGGTTCCCCAGAAGGGTGGACGGGGACGAGCAATATTATCACTCACAAATTCCGAACGACGGGTATCAATCACTTCAGGCTCTTGGGGTTTACTTTCCTCGACGATAATTTCCTCACCATCACCGCTATAGGTACGGGTATTTGCTTCAGCGTATTCGCCTAAAAAACCATCGGTATCATCCCATTTTCCTGCTGCTTTGGCGGGCATCAATTTGTCCATAAAATGCAGATCCGCAAAGGCATCTTTACCGTAGATGACTTGTCCTTTGTAGGTATTTTGACAGTCTTGATAGACAAATTTGGGTGTGAGAGCAGCTCCCCCCAAAATCACGGGAACAGTAATCCCTTTTTCGTTAAAGGCTTCTAAATTGTCCTTCATAAAGGCGGTAGATTTCACCAACAAACCACTCATGGCAATACAATCTGCGCCATGTTCTTCGTAGGCTTGAATGATATTTTCGACGGGCTGTTTAATGCCTAAATTAATCACTTTGTAGCCGTTATTGGACAGAATAATATCGACTAAATTTTTACCAATATCATGAACATCGCCCTTAACGGTGGCAATAATAAATGTGCCTTTGCCTGTATCATCACCCTCTTCTTTATCCATAAAGGGTTCGAGGAAAGCGACGGCAGCTTTCATGGTTTGGGCGGACTGCAACACAAAGGGTAATTGCATTTGTCCAGAGCCGAACAATTCACCGACAACTTTCATGCCATCGAGCAAAAAGACATTAATGATATCGAGGGGCGGATATTGAGAAAGAGCTTCTGTTAAGGCATCTTCTAAGCCGAGTCGTTCACCATCGATAATGTGCTGTTTTAAGCGTTCCTCAACGGGTAAACTTTTATCGATCGCCTCTGATTTTTTCGCTTTTTGTCTAGCAAAGATTTCGGTTAATTTAGTGAGCGGATCGTAGGTGCAAACATCCCCATTAAATTCCCGGCGATCGCCGATGAGATCGCGACAAATTTTGATATGGTCGGGGTCAATTTTTGCCATGGGAAGAATCTTACTGGCACTGACGATCGCCGAATCCATCCCCAACTGCATCGCATCATGGAGAAAGACGGAATTTAACACCTGCCGTGCTACGGGATTTAAACCGAAGGAAATATTAGAAACCCCTAAAATAATATGACAACCGGGCAATTCATTATGGATTCTTTCAATGGCATCAAGGGTTGCCTGTCCGTTATTACGATCCTCTTCAATCCCCGTAGAAATGGGTAAAGCTAACGGGTCAAAAAAGATTTCATAGGCGGGAATTCCGTAGACGATCGCCGCATCATAGGCGCGTTTGGCAATATCAAATTTTTTCTCAGCGGTGCGTGCCATGCCCTCTTCATCAATGGTTCCAATGACGACACCAGCCCCATATTTTTTCGCTAAAGATAACACTTGATAAAAGCGTTCTTCGCCGTCTTCGTAGTTGGTGGAATTGAGAATACATTTACCGCCAGCAACCTTTAAACCCGCCTCCATTTTCTCCCATTCGGTGGAGTCCAGCATTAACGGCAAGGTGACATTATTGACTAAACGGAAAACTAATTCATGCATATCGCGCACGCCATCCCGTCCCACATAATCGACGTTCACATCGAGGACATGTGCCCCTTCTTTGACCTGTGATTTGGCGAGGGAAACCAGACTATCCCAATCTTCTTCGTTTAATAAGGTGCGGCATTTCTTGGAGCCGCTGGCGTTTAATCTTTCGCCTACAATGAGGAAAGAATTATCTTGAATGTAGGGCTGGGTACTATAAATAGAAGCCGCCGACGGTTCATAGTTGGGATGACGTTCTTTTGGCGTTAATTCGGCTGCGAGTTCCGCGAGGGATTGAATATGTTCGGGGCGTGTGCCGCAACAACCACCGATCACCTGTACGCCTAAATCCTCGATAAAGTGCATCATTGCCATCTTCATTTCGAGGGGCGTGAGCTTGTAATGGGCTTGTCCGCCAATGTTTTCGGGTAATCCAGCGTTCGGGATACAGGAGACGATGAAGGGGGAATGCTCCGACAAATATTTAACGTGTTCCTTCATCAGGTCGGGCCCCGTGGCACAGTTTAGCCCCAGAATATCGATGTTGTAGGGTTCGAGAATGGCAACGGCAGCGGCGATTTCCGTTCCCACCAGCATCGTTCCCATGGTCTCCATCGTCACCGATACCATGATCGGCAGGCGATCGCCCTTTTTCGCAAACGTCCGTTCAATGCCATTGAGTGCCGCTTTAATCTGGAGGACATCCTGACAGGTTTCCACGAGCATCAAATCCACGCCGCCATCGTATAACCCCTCCGCCTGTTCCGCAAAGGCATTTTCGAGGGTGTCGTAATCGATATGTCCTAAACTCGGTAACTTTGTCCCCGGCCCGATAGAACCTGCCACAAAGCGCGGTTTTTCCGGTGTTGAAAATTCTGCGGTCACACTTTTCGCGAGTTCAGCAGCCGTTTTATTCAGTTCGTAGGCGCGATCGCCGAGGTCATATTCCGCCAAGACCACCGATGTACCGCCAAAGGTATCCGTTTCGATCACATCCGCCCCCGCTGCAAGGAAGGCACGATGTACCGTTGCCACCGCTTCCGGCTTCGTTTTCACTAAATATTCATTACAACCTTCGTACTCTGCCCCACCAAAATCCGCTGCCGTCAAATTCTGCACTTGCAGGTTGGTTCCCATTGCCCCATCAAAAACCAGTACGGGACGTTCGGGACTGTTGAGGCGATCGAGGAAGGCACTTTTCATGGAGAAATGTTTGGGCAGCTATAGAACAAAAGTAAATAATGGCGTCCTATATTCTAACCTGATTGCCTGGCCTGGGTTGGGCTATTTTCTCCGGTGAATGGCGGTAAAGTATGGGCGGAGATTAACCATTGATCTCCTTGTCTCAAGGCGATCGCCATGGTCTTGTCGTTTCTGAAAAAAAGCAGGGGTTACAGTGAAGATGCTTCTCCGGAAGCTGCTCCTTCTGGTTTTGGTTCGGTTCGGGCCGGAGCAGGTGGGGCACTGGGGGGAGCTACTTGGGGTTTAGGGGCAAAGGCGGCGCAAAAACTCGCATTGTACTGGTAATTAATGCTGACTCGATAGGTAGTATTTTTGCCATCAAAGCGAGCATTCCGAATATCTTGGTTGGCTTGGCTATCGAGGGCGTTACTTCCAGAACTTTGCACGAGGTTGAGTTGGGAAGGGATCCCTTCGGGGGAAACCCCAACATTGTAAATAGCGGTACCGCTGGCCTGGTTACTGCATGCCCCTTTGGGATAGGTGCCGGTTAAAGCGCGATTGACTGGGGTTGAATTGCGGGCGGTTTGGCTGGGAGCATTCCCTGGGGTTGCCGGACGGTTAGGATTGCTACCACTGTTGCCATTGCGTAGTTCCTGGGGCTTGAGGAGATCCGCCTCAAACCGTATTTCCCCATTCGGATTGTTCGTCCGGGGTCGGAGGGCAATCGCCGCTTCTTCCTCCAGTTGCCGTTGTCGCTGCACTAGCTCAGGATTCGGCGTGATGGTAAATTCCTGTTGATTACTGCTATTGCGTGGATTTGGTGGTGTGAGGGATTGGTCTGCGTTACTGTTTGAAATGCTTGGGGGGGGCGAGAATGAGGGACTGCCCTGGATGGGCACATTGGGGGGCGGCGGCAAAAAGCTCATATTCCGGGGCGGCGGGGGCGGTGTAAATCCGGTGAAACTGCTCGCAATTGGGGGCGGGCTAATGGGCACAAAGGAAAAGTTATTTTGGCCGAGATTTGGGGCCACGGGAGTCGGCAGGAGGTTGAGTCCAGGAATGTAAGTGCCATTAAGATTCGGGGCGATCGCTTGCCCATTGAGGCCGGATAGATCCAAGTTAAAATCTGGGCTAGATTCAAAAACGGATAAATCTAAGGCGGCACTGGTACTCGGTAACCGATTCTGTACCTCCGGGGGAAGATCAATCACCCGCACCATCCCCGGTTTTTCTGGTTCTGCTTCCGGAGCCTCTGGGGTGCTCCAAAAGGGAATGGTCAGAGCCGCTAGTCCATGGAGACCAATAGAGCCTAACACCGCGATCCCCTGGGGGCGGCGCCCATACTCTCCCAATTTTTTGAGGGTCTGGAGAAACTGTTCCGTGGGATGGTGGAGGCTTTTATCTAACATGGATTTGGAATGCCATCAGTGCAGAAAAAATTTTAGGACATTAAAAAATATTGCTGCTTGATTCTAACTGATCCCCTTGGGAAATTCGGTGAGGGTTTGATTCGCTAGAATGCCATTAACGACCCCGTCTGGAGTAATAAGTTTCATGGCAAATCGCTTGGCCCAAACCAAAAGCCTCTATCTGCGCAAGCATGCCGATAATCCCATTGATTGGTGGTACTGGTGTGATGAGGCATTGGCCCAGGCAAAGACGGACAATAAACCGATTTTTCTCTCCATTGGTTATTCCTCCTGCCATTGGTGCACAGTGATGGAAGGGGAAGCATTTTCAGACCCAGAGATTGCGGCTTATTTGAATTCCCATTTCCTGCCCATCAAGGTAGATCGCGAGGAACGGCCGGATATTGACAGCATTTACATGCAGGCGTTGCAGTTGATGACGGGCCATGGGGGCTGGCCATTGAACATTTTCCTGACCCCGGATGATTTGATGCCTTTCTATGGAGGAACCTATTTTCCGGTACAACCTCGCTATAATCGCCCTGGTTTTTTGGATGTGTTGGTTTCCCTGCGGCGTTTTTTTGATCAAGAATCCAGCCAGTTGCAGGCGATTAAAACTGAGATTTTCACAATTTTAGACCAAGCGACCCAGTTACCCCCGGGGGAAGTGGCCCTGGATCAAAACCTATTCCTCAAAGCCCTAGAACCTTGTACTGCCATTGTGGCGCGGGGGGATGCAGGCCCCAGTTTTCCGATGATTCCCTACGGGGCGATCGCCTTCCAGGGGAGCCGCTTTACCCAGAATGCTCGCCATAACGGTCTGCTGGTGAGTACGAAACGGGGTTTAGACATGGCCCTGGGGGGAATTTATGACCACGTGGGGGGCGGTTTCCATCGCTATACGGTCGACCCCCATTGGACGGTGCCCCACTTTGAAAAGATGCTTTATGACAACGGGCAAATCACGGAATTTTTGGCGAATCTGTGGGCCGCAGGGGTAAGGGAACCTGCTTTTAAAACAGCCATAGAAGGCACAGTAGCATGGCTATCCCGGGAAATGACTGCTCCCCAAGGCTATTTCTATGCTGCCCAGGATGCCGATAGTTTCTTGGATGCTGGCTACCCGGAACCGGAGGAAGGAGCCTTTTATGTGTGGGACTATGATGAACTGCAAACCCAACTGACGGCGGCACAATTTACCGAATTAGCACAGGCTTTTTTCATTGCTCCCGATGGCAACTTTGAAGGAAAAATTGTTTTAAAACGGCGGCAGTCCACAGAAATTTCACCGGCATTGCAAAGCACTCTGGATCATCTGTTTACAGAACGGTATGGTACCCCCCGGGAGCAACTGACAACTTTCCCGCCGGCTCGCAATAACACCAATGCTAAATTCCAGCCTTGGCCCGGGCGAATTCCTGCGGTGACCGACACCAAAATGATCGTCGCTTGGAATGGGTTAATGATTTCGGGATTGGCACGAATCTATGGGGTGTTTGGGTTAGAAAAGGCCTGGGAACTCGCGGTTAATTGCACGAATTTTATCCTGGAAAACCAGTGGCAAGGGGACACCCTATATCGGCTGAATTTTGCTGGGGAACCGGAGGGGCCAGCGCAGTCGGAAGATTATGCTTTCCTGATTAAGGCCTTACTCGATTTACAGACCAATCGCCCCACGGAAACCCACTGGCTCGAAAAGGCGATCGCCCTCCAGGCAGCATTTGATAACAAATTTTGGGCGACGGCGCAAAAGGGCTATTTCAACAATCCCCAAAGTGCTGAACTCCTGATCCAAGAACGGAGCTACCAGGACAATGCCACTCCTTCTGCCAATGGGGTCGCCATTTGTAATTTGATGCGCCTCTTTTTGCTCACGGAAAATACCGCTTACCTAGAAAAAGCCGAGGCGGCCTTACACGCTTTTGCCGTAATTCTCGAAAAAACACCCCAACAGGCCCCAACCCTCGTGATGGCCCTAGATTGGTATCTCCATGGCACCGTAGTGAAAGCCTCCCCGGAACACCTAGCACCGCTGATTAAAACAGCATTAAGCCCAGTGGTGCTAAAACCCATGACAGACCTACCGGAAGGCAGCATTGCCCTGGTTTGCCAAGGGTTAAATTGCCTTGCCCCCTGCTTCACAACCGCAGAATTACAGGCCCAACTCCAGCTCAGTATCAGTTCGTCATCATAGTGTGGCAACCTGTTAGATTTAGTTCACTTTTCCCGATCACTCGCCTTTTCCCATGCATAACCACCAGCATTCTTCCCATTCTGTGCTCCAAGATAATCGCCAGACGGTGCGTCGGGTGCTGTGGTTAACCCTCTGGTTAAATCTGTTTGTGATGGCCCTCAAGGCAGTGGTGGGGGTGCTTACCGGTTCCCTAAGTCTGCAGGCGGACGCACTCCACAGTTTTACAGACAGCGCCAATAATGTCCTGGGACTGTTTGCCAATAAGTTTTCTTCGCCAACACCGGATCGGGAACACCCTTACGGTCACCAAAAGTTTGAGGCGGTGGGCGCTTTGGGCATCGGTATGTTTTTAGGGATTGCCTGCTTTGAAATCCTCAAGGGGGCGATCGCCAAACTGATTGCGGGTCAAAGTGAAGTGACCATCGGCCTGGGGGAACTTAGTTGGCTGATTGTGGTGTTGGGAATCAATATTTTCGTTGCCTTTTACGAACGCAATGAAGGCAAACGGGTCGGGAGTGCGATTCTCCTGGCCGATGCGAAGCACACCATGAGCGATATCTGGGTCACGATCCTGGTATTGTTTGGTCTTCTGGGGGTTTGGCAAGCGAAAGTTTGGGGACTACCACAATTGCAGTGGTTAGATGTGATCCTGGCGTTCCCTGTGGCGGCCCTTGTCTTTAAAAGTGCCTGGGAAGTACTTACGGATAATCTCCCCTGGCTCGTCGATGAAATGGCGATCGCCCCCGAAGCGATCCACAAACAGGTGATGATGGTTCCCGGCGTGGTCAACTGTCACGATATTGCCTCCCGGGGATTATTGGGAAGACAAGTATTTATTGAAATGCACCTGATTGCTGCCGCTGAGGATGTTGCCACGGCCCATGCAATCAGCGAAAAAGTAGAACATCACCTGGAAACGGTTTTTGCACCGGCCCGTGTGATTGTCCATATTGAACCGAAAACTTACACTTCCGACCACATTGGTTTCGATGGCACCTCGGCCCACCCATGAAAACAGCACTGTTCCTCCTCAAATCAAATCCATGGGCACCCGGTCAAAATACAACATATGGTAGAAACGGAATTTTTGGACAGGGTTTGCTGGAAATGTCAGACTAAAAGACGGTAATGAATTTTGAGGTTTAGCTATGGAAATTCGCGCTAGTTCCCAAACGGCAGGGGCCTGGTCTGGAGAGGCGATCGCCTTAGGTTTTTTTGAGGCTGAAGCGGTGCTGACGGTGCCGGAGTCTTTAGCTGGACTGGATGAACGGTTGTCGGGCATCGTCGCCGAAGTCATGGCCGAAACGGAATTTAAAGGGAAATCTGGTTCCTTATCGGTAACGCGCATTGGCGGTGGTACACCGATCAAAAAACTGATTTTGGTGGGCTTAGGCCCTGAGGAAAAATGGAATAGTGCGGTCCTGCGGAGTACGGCAGCGGCGATCGCCCGGGCGGTAAAAGGAGATAAAACCATCACTAGCTTAGGACTACAGCTACCGGTCGCTGAAAATGAGGCTACCACGGCGCAAATGGTTACTGAGGGGATGTACCTGGCTTTTTACGAAGATAATCGCTTCAAATCTGAACAAAAAGATCCCCCTGCCCTAGAAACCGTTGAAATTCTCGGCATTGGGGATCAAACAATGGCGATCGCCCTCGGCACAAGCCTCTGTGAAGGGGTGATCTATGCCCGGGAACTGGTGAACGCTCCGGCTAACATTATTGATCCTGTCACCCTAGCGGCCTCCGTGGAAAACCTAGCCAGCACTTACGGCCTGGAATTGGAAATCCTTGGGGAAGCGGAATGTAAAGCGGCGGGGATGGGTTCTTTCCTCGGTGTGGCCGCCGCCTCGGATCTCCCCCCGAAATTTATTCACCTGGTCTACAAGCCCCCCGGTACCCCCCGGAAAAAAGTGGCTATTGTTGGAAAAGGTTTAACCTTCGACTCCGGTGGTTACAACATCAAACCTTCTGGCCCCAGCATTGCCATGATGAAAATGGATATGGGCGGCGCCGCAGCAACTTTTGGGGCTGCAAAGGCGATCGCCGAACTGAAGCCCGATGTGGAGGTGCATTTTATTAGTGCCGTCACCGAAAACATGATCAGTGGTCGGGGGATGCGCCCGGGGGATATCCTCACCGCTTCCAACGGGAAAACCATCGAAGTGAACAATACCGATGCAGAAGGTCGCCTCACCCTGGCCGATGCCCTCGTGTATGCGGAAAAGCTTGAAGTTGATGCCGTCGTCGATGTTGCGACCCTGACCGGTGCCTGTGTGATTGCCCTGGGGGATGATATCTGCGGCCTGTGGAGTGACAATGATGATCTCGCTGAGGCGATCGCCACTGCTTCTGACAAAGCGGGGGAAAAATTCTGGCGGATGCCCCTCGAAGAAAAATACTTTGAAGGGATGAAGTCCCCCATCGCCGACATGAAAAACACCGGCCCCCGGGAAGGTGGTTCGATTACAGCAGCCTTGTTCCTCAAGCAATTTATCGAGAAAACCCCCTGGGCGCACTTAGATATTGCTGGACCAGCCTGGTCAGAAAAGGAAACAGATATCTACAGCAAAGGTGGTACAGGGTTCCCGGTGCGTACCCTTGTCCACTGGGTACTGGGCTAATTTTCGTTTGCAATTTCTCAACCCCCCTTGGCCAATCATTTCAGGGGGGGCTTTTCGTAGAAACTACTTATTTGAGCAGCCTCAAATTAAAAGGATAGCGGTACATTTGACCTTCTTTTACCTTCGTTGCCGCGAGGATAACAACCGCAATCTGGAAAATGGCGATCGCCACCAAGAGCAGCATGGCGACAAGGAAGCCAAAACCGGTCATCACAGCAAAAAAGGCGGTGAAGGGATTATTTTCAATGACGCCAATCCCCAAAATAAAAATCACGCCAATAAAGCTTAGTATCACGAGCAAAATCCCGGCGGCAATGCCATAGATCGTCATCGAGATCTGGAAATTCACGGACTCCCTACCGTGGGCATCAATCAACTTCGACTCATCTTTCTTTAGACACCAAATCACCGCTGGCGCAATCACATTGACACAGGGAATCGCTCCAATCCCCAACAAGATTAGGGGAATCCAGGCTAAACTCGACAAATGGCAGGCGATCACCCAATTTCTTTCCTGTTCCGCATCCATAGTTCACAGTCCCTGTATGGTTTACCCCAACTATAGCAACGGTCATCGATACCAAAAAAAATCCCCTGATCTTGATCAAGGGAAAAATTAACTTATTCTGGATGTTCTGAATTAGTAGGGGTTTGCAATGGCCACCCCCTACATCGAGCGGTAAGACTTAGTAGTCGAAGTCACCGCCACCGGGAGCCGCTGCTGCCTTGTCTTTTTCAGGCTTGTCAACAACGATGCACTCAGTGGTAAGCACCATACCAGCGATGGAAGCCGCATTCTGGGTGGCAGAACGGGTTACTTTCGCAGGGTCAACGATCCCAGCTTCGAGCATGTCAACGAATTCATTGGTTGCAGCGTTGAAGCCAACGTTGAAGTCTTTTTCCTTCACGCGCTCAGCGATCACAGCACCGTTTTGACCAGCGTTCTCAGCGATGCGCTTCAGGGGCGCAGTCAGGGCACGGGCAACGATCAGAGCACCGGTAAGTTCTTCCGCAGTTAGGCTATCATTCGCCCAGGTTTCCAGTTCGGGAGCAAGGTGAGCCAGAGTAGTACCACCACCGGGAACGATGCCTTCTTCCACAGCTGCTTTGGTGGCGTTGATGGCATCTTCGAGGCGGAGCTTACGATCCTTCATTTCGGTTTCGGTAGCTGCACCTACTTTGATCACAGCCACACCACCGGAGAGTTTCGCGAGACGCTCTTGGAGTTTTTCCTTGTCGTAGGAAGAATCAGACTCGTCAATTTGGCGACGGATTTGATCACAACGGGTCTTAACGGCTTGCTCGTTACCATCGGCAACAATGGTGGTGTTGTCTTTGGTAATAGTGATGCGGCGAGCTCGACCGAGCATATCAGCAGTGGTGTTTTCGAGCTTGAGGCCAGCATCTTCAGTGATCATCTGACCGCCGGTGAGGATCGCGATATCTTCCAGCATTTGCTTACGGCGATCGCCAAAACCAGGGGCTTTAACCGCAGCAACGTTGAGGACACCCCGGAGACGGTTGACCACGAGGGTCGCCAGGGCTTCCTTCTCAATGTCTTCAGCGATGATCACGAGGGGCTTACCTTGGCGAGCAACCTGTTCGAGGACAGGAACGAGGTCTTGGACCAGGGTAATTTTCTTGTCGGTGATGAGGATGAAAGGATCTTCGAGGACCGCTTCCATGCGCTCGGTGTCGGTGACGAAGTAGGGAGAAGTATAACCCTTGTCGAAACGCATCCCTTCGGTGATTTCGAGTTCGGTCTCCATGGACTTCCCTTCTTCGAGGGAGATCACGCCTTCTTTACCGACCTTATCCATGGCCTGGGCAATCATTTCACCCACTTCTTGGTCGTTACCCGCAGAAATCGCACCCACTTGGGCGATCGCCTTGGAATCTTCTACCGGGCGGGCCTGGTCTTTGATGCGACCAACGAGGAATTCAGTGGCTTTGTCGATTCCGCGCTTGAGGGCGATGGGGTTCGCACCCGCAGCAACGTTGCGCAGACCTTCTTTAACGATGGCATGGGCGAGAACAGTTGCAGTAGTTGTCCCGTCACCAGCCACATCATTGGTTTTGGAAGCCGCTTGGCGAATCAAAGAAACACCGGTGTTTTCGATGTGATCTTCGAGTTCAATTTCCTTAGCAATGGTCACACCATCGTTAACGATTTGAGGTGCGCCGAATTTCTTTTCGAGGACGACGTTCCGACCTTTGGGGCCGAGGGTTACCGCAACGGCTTCAGCAAGGAGGTCAATCCCTTTTTCGAGGGCGCGACGGGCATCTTCGTTGTAAATAATAGATTTAGCCATAATGATTGAATTTCTAGGTTGAACGTTTTACGAGGGAAAAAATAGAAAAATCTGAAACGATTACTTAGGTCAAACCTAAAAATATTTACGCAACGGTTGCGAGGATATCCTTCTCGGAAAGGAGAACATAGTCATCGCCACTGAGTTTGATATCAGTACCAGCGTACTTAGAGTAGAGAACTTTATCGCCAACTTTTACATCAATAGCGGAGCGGCTACCGTCATCGTTGCGCTTGCCTTCACCGACAGCAACAACCTCACCAATTTGGGGCTTTTCCTTCGCGCTATCGGGAAGCAGGATCCCACCAGCAGTTTTTTCTTCGGATTCGCTGACTTTCACAAAAACGCGATCGCCAAGGGGCTTGAGGGTAGAAACATTGATGCTAATTGCGGCCATGGATAATTTCTCCAGATCAATAAACGACTAAAGTTAGCTGGATTGAAGTTTAGCACTCTCAATCTCTGAGTGCTAATTTAGCGGAGAGATTCAAAGGCAGACAACTACCGGTAATGTACGGGTTCCCGAACTATGGGAAAACCTAACAAAAATCCCCGGAGAAGAGGTAACTGTCTGACCTATCCCCCGGAGATCAAGCGTTTTAAGTGCGTCTATTGTTTAACGATCGCCCCAAAATCCGCCAGGACTCGGGCATGGTTCCGTAACAGTCCTAAAAGGTTCAAGCGATTTTCCCGCACTGCCCCATCATCAGCCATCACGAGCACGCTGTCTTCCCCGTCGAAAAACCGTTCCACCGTGGGCGCCAGTTCTGCCAAGCCATCGATGAGTTTTTGGTAATCCCGTTCGGTGCGAGCAGCTTCGGTGGTGGGCACAAGGTTCACTAAACCCGCATAGAGATCCCGTTCGGAGTTTTGCTCAAATTTATCGGGGTTAATCACAGCCGCCGGATCGAGAATGACGGTGCTCAGGGTGCCTTTGGTCGCTAATTTCGCGGAACGATTCACAGTGGCATAGATGCTTGCGAGTTGCCCATCGTCCCGGATACTCTGCAAAAAGGCTGCGCGATCGCCCACATCCAACAAGTCGGAGAGCGCCCGTTCCATATATTCCACATCATCCCCAAGGACAGCATTGACCAGGTCATAATCAATGCCCTTTTCATCCTGGAGTAAGGTTTGAATCCGTTGGATAAAGAAGCTTTGCAGATTGTCGAGGGGAGAAGCTTTATCGGGGTGGGCGGTAACAAAGTCCTTCGCCCCCTGGGCCAACAGTTCCGCTAAGTTAATTTCCAGCCCCGCATCCCAGGCCACCGTAATAATCGCATTGGCCGCCCGTCGCAGCGCAAAGGGATCCGAAGACCCCGTCGGGAGCATCCCCAAACCAAAAATACTGACTAAAGTATCCAGGCGATCGCCCATGCCCACCACTTGACCGGCGAGGGTTTGGGGCAGCATATCATCGGCATTACGGGGTAGATAATGTTCAAAAATTCCGTCAGCCACAGCCTGGGACTCCCCACTGACCAGGGCATACTTTTGACCCATAATTCCCTGGAGTTCCGGAAATTCGTAGACCATCTGGGTCACAAGGTCGGCCTTACAGAGCATTGCCGTGCTCGCAATAATTTCCTTATCTTCCTCAGAAAGTCCCAGTTGTTCGGCGATCTGTTGGGACACCTGCATAATGCGATCCACCTTGTCCCGCATCGTCCCCAGTTCTTCTTGGAAGGTGACCGCTTCCAGTTGGGGTAAATAGGTTTCTAGGTGTTCGTCACAATCAGCCCGGTAGAAAAATTGACCGTCCGCCAACCGTGCTCGAATCACCCGACCATTCCCCGCCGCAATAATGGCCGATTTCTGGGGGTCGCCGTTGGAAATGGTGATAAATTTCGGCAATAGTTTAGTTTTATCTTGGCGATCGCGCACCGCAAAATAGCGCTGGTGCGTGACCATCACCGTGGTGATCACCTCCGGGGGCAATTCTAAAAATTCCGCTTCAATGTCCCCCACCACCGCCGTGGGATATTCCACCAAATTCACAACCTCCGCGAGGAGATCAGCGGGCATCTCGGCTTCACCATTAATGATTTCTGCTGCAGCTTTCACCCCGGCGATAATCTTTTCTTCCCGTACCTGGGGATCCACTTCCACAAAGGCGGCTTGTAAGGTCGTCACATAATCCGCTGCATTGGCAATTGTCACATCCCCTTCATGCAAAACTCGATGACCCCGGGAAATTCGACCCGCCGCCAACTGACCAGAACCATTCGCTAATTCCAGCGGCAAAACGGCATCATTCCAGAGGGAAACCAACCAGCGGATCGGCCGGGGAAAGCGCAGATCCCCATCCGCCCAACGCATAAAACGTCTTCCTTCAAGGGCCGTAAACCAACCCAAAACCAATTCCTGCAAAATCTCCGGGGTGGGGCGGCCGAGGGTTTTCTTTTGGACAAAGACAAAATCCCCCTTTTCCGTGGGGCGCACTTCCAGGGCGGACAGTTCAACCCCTTGTTTTTTCGCAAAGCCTTCGGCGGCTTTAGTGGGTTGACCATCTTTAAAGGCAGCAGCAGCGGGAGGGCCTTTGATTTCTTCTTCGCGATCGCCTTGCTGTTCCGGCAACCCAGGGATTAGAACTGCCAAACGACGGGGGGTACCGTAGACTTTGATTGCTTCCGGGGCCAGAAAATACTCCGCCAAGCTCTCTGTAACGCGGGTCTGCAACTGGGCGATCGCCGCCGCGACAAAATCAGCAGGGAGTTCTTCTGTACCAACTTCAATGAGGTAGGTTGCCATGGGAAACGAAATCAGGTCAATAATGAATCTTGATTAGTTTACCGTGAAGCCACAGGAAAAATAGTCTCCATGGCAATTCAATATCCCCGCAGCAAGAAAAAGCGCGCCTCGGCAGTTCTGGAAATATTGTACGAATTGTATCCCGATGCTACCTGTAGCTTGGATTATGAAACCCCTGTGCAACTGATGGTGGCAACAATCCTTTCGGCTCAGTGTACCGATGAGCGGGTGAATAAAGTCACCCCTGCCCTATTTGCCCGATTCCCTGATGCGGCGGCCTTTGCAGGGGCAGATGTGGAAGAAATTGAGCAGCTGGTTCGTTCAACGGGGTTCTATCGTAATAAGGCGAAAAATATCCAGGGGGCCTGCCAGCGGATTATGGGGGTTTTCAATGGGGAAGTGCCCCAGACAATGGAAGAATTGCTCACTTTACCCGGGGTGGCCCGAAAGACAGCTAATGTGGTTTTAGCCCATGCCTTTGGGATTTGTGCGGGGGTCACAGTTGATACCCATGTGAAGCGACTGAGTAATCGTCTACGCCTCACAAAATCTGACAATCCGGTGCAAATTGAACGGGATCTAATGAAGTTAATCCCCCAACCGGAGTGGGAAAATTGGTCGATCCGCTTGATTTATCACGGACGCGCCGTCTGTAACGCGAGAAAACCTCAATGTGATGCCTGTGCGATCGCCCACCTTTGTCCTACTGCCCCAAGGTCTTAACGTTGACGCTCTCCAGAAAAGTGATCAGATAATAAATCGACTGGGAACCAACTGAATCCGACCGGCATCCATTTCTGCCATTAGAAGTTCGAGCGCTTCATAATCCTCAGCGGAAACATGGCCAAGACGGGTCAACTCGGAGTTAATCGCATTTTCAATTTCGGGGGTCATCTGTTTAATGAAAAGAGCTTTTTCCACCAAACGACGAATGGGAAATGGTGTGTTCACAACCGCAATACTCTCCTAAAAGAGGCACTAATTTCAGCCTAAAGGAAATCATTCTTTATTGTCACCCATTGCCTGGGCATAATACACAGGAGAATATGATAAATGAGTGTATTAATGGGAAATATCAGTCTATTTTCAGGGCATTTACGAAAATCCCCCTTACTCTTAAATATTTTTTAAACTCTGAGTTTTATTGCCAAAGGAAATGTAAAAGAACATACCCTTTACAAGGTGATAAAAGATTGTTGCGCAATGGGACAAGTCTGTTCAGGATAAATTATCAGCGATACGCGTTTTCTAAGGGGCCCATACAATAGTTCTATTCCAAGCAAAATTTCTGGTGACTTTTGGGATTCTTATCTGGTCTAAAAATCCATTCAGTTCTTGAAAGAAAAACCATGGCCGAAAGTAACCATCAAGAAATCTGTCCTAGGGGAAGTTTACCAATGGATAAGCAACGACAGACTGTCATCCTACGCCCAAACCATGCCCTGACGGCGAATAATCTCAAGGATTTTTGGCGATCGCTCCACGGGGCAATTCACCACGAAATCCAAGCAGACATCCTTGTGGACTTAGAACAGGTAGAATTTATCGACAGCACGGCGGCGGCAATTTTGAGCCAAGGGACAAAGTTAGCTGAATCTTACGGTAAATGTCTAGGATGCTGTGGGGTCAACTCCCAGGTACGTATGGTTTTGGAACTTACCCAGATGGAACAATTCGTACGAATTTTTGACAGCGAAACAGAATTTTTTGCCCAGGTAACTCAGTTATTAGCTGCCTAGCGTCCCGGAAACTCTCCGGTATAATGGGGGACTGAATTCTTTCCTTATGACTCCTGTGGAGGTTTACCACCTGTGGCAACGGCTCCCTGTCTCCCCCAACCGGCTGATTACGAAGCGCTGATTACGACGGATATTTTCAAGCCCGCCCGCTACCTCGGCAATGAACTGGGGGCGGTACATAAGCCTTGGGAGGATGCGGTGATTCGTTGGGTACTCACCTACCCGGAAGTTTATGAAGTGGGCTCCTCAAATTTGGGCCACATCCTCCTCTACAACGTGATCAATGCCCAACCCCGCCAGCTTTGCGATCGCACTTACCTGCCCGCTGCTGACCTGAGCCAAAAGTTAAAGGAAAAAAATTTACCATTGTTCGCCCTCGAATCAAGGCGATCGCTCCAGGCATTCGACATCCTTGGCTTTAGTTTGAGCTATGAACTGGGGGCGACGAATATCTTAGAAATGCTTTCCCTAGCGCAAATTCCCCTCACTTGGCAGGAGCGGGAAGCTGGGAATTATCCCTTCATCTTTGCGGGGGGACAAACAGCGACGTCTAACCCCGAACCCTACGCGGACTTTTTCGATTTCATTGTTCTCGGCGATGGGGAAGAACTATTGCCAGAAGTGGGTTTTGTGCTCGAAGAAGCCAAGGTGAATGGTTTAACCAAGGAAGAAACCCTCTTGGATTTGGCCCAGGTGCCCGGGGTTTATGTACCTCGTTTCTATGAAATGGCGACGGATGGTTCTGTACATCCGATTCGGGATGAAGTCCCCAAGCGAATTTTGCGGCGGGTGGCGACTCCCATTCCAGCCTATTCCATTGGTTTGGTGCCCTATGTGGAAACAGTCCATGATCGCCTGACAGTGGAAATTCGACGGGGTTGCACCCGGGGTTGTCGTTTCTGCCAACCGGGGATGCTGACTCGGCCTGCCACAGACGTAGAACCGGAAAAAGTGGTTGATGCCATCGAAAAAGGGATGCGGGCGACGGGTTACAACGAATTCTCTCTGCTTTCCCTCAGTTGCTCCGATTATTTGTCTTTGCCGGCGGTGGGAGTGGAAATTAAAAATCGCCTCAAGGATGAAAACATCTCCCTATCCCTCCCCAGTCAACGGGTAGATCGCTTCGACGAAAATATTGCCAACATCGTCGGGGGAACGCGGAAAGCGGGTTTGACTTTTGCCCCGGAAGCCGGTACCCAACGGATGCGCGATGTGATCAACAAGGGTTTGACCAATGAAGAACTGCTGCGGGGAATCCAAACGGCAGTGAAAGAGGGCTGGGACAAAGTTAAACTGTACTTCATGATTGGTCTGCCGGGAGAAACGGATCTCGATGTGCTGGGCATCGCCGAAACAATCCAGTGGTTGCGGCGGGAATGTGCGTCCCTGAGTAATCGTCGTTTAAATTTCAATATCACCATCTCTAATTTCACTCCGAAACCCCACACCCCTTTCCAGTGGCATTCGGTCTCTACGGCAGAATTTAGGCGTAAACAAGAGTTATTGCGGGAAGCTTTCCGACCGATTCGCGGCGTTAAGGTGAACTACACCGATGTGCGCATCTCAGCCATGGAGGATTTTGTGGGCCGGGGCGATCGCCGTTTGGGTAAAGTTGTCCGCCGGGCCTGGGAATTGGGGGCGGGGATGGATTCCTGGTGGGAAAATTTAGACAAAGCCTATGGTGCTTGGGAGCAGGCGATCGCCGAATCGGATCTTACCTGGAAATACCGCAAAGTTGAGAACGGCGAATGGAATATCTTTGAAACCACCGATAACGACCCCCTCGATGCCCCCTTACCCTGGGATCACCTGAATACGGGCATTGGCAAACAGTGGCTAAAGGATGACCTAAAGCGGGCCCTCGAAGCGGCGACCATTCCTGACTGTGCTTTTGATGGCTGTTCCCACTGCGGTGTTTGTAGCCCCGATTTTGGCCATAACGTTGTCTACCAACCGCCCGAAATCCCTGAATTTGTCGGCCAATTCCAAAAGGATCAAGAGCGTCTGCAACGGTTCCGGGTCTGGTTTGGTAAGCAGGGAGATATGCGCCTCGTGAGTCACCTCGATTTAGTCCGTTTGTTTGACCGGGTCGTGCGCCGCGCTTCGATACCTGTGGCATTTACTAATGGTTTCCACCCTAGCCCCCGCATCTCCATTGCCAATGCATTACCTCTGGGGGCAACTAGCGAAGGGGAAATTATCGACTTTGAGCTGCGGCAAGTTCTGGATTTAGAAGATTTTCGGCAACGACTGGCAGAACAATTGCCCGTTGAGATGCCTATCTATCGCGTGGAGGAAGTGCCCGTCCATTCCAAAGCAGCAACGGCTCTCCTCACAGAGGCAGAATATTTAATTGATTTAGAAACCGATGAACCTGTTTCAACGGAACAATGGGAAACCTGCCTCGAAACCATCCGCCAAACTCCGGAAATTTTCCTCGACAAGAAAACTAAGTCCGGTAAGGTCAAACAGCTAAATCTAAAGGAAATGTTAACGGCGATCGCCCTAGAAAAAGTGATTAGCCCCACCCAAGTCCAACTTCGCTATCGAGGCAGTTGCCGTAATGATGGCACTTTACTCCAGGCAGATCAGATTATTTATATGTTGCACGTCGTTGGTCAGCAAAATTTAAATTTACTTAAAGTACACCGCTTTGCCATGTACCTATCCGAAAACATTTAAACTAGCTGCATTTTTTATCATCTTGCCTAAAAATAACACCATAATTTGACTCGGCCTACACCATTTATGATCAAAAGACTGTCATTATTTAAAAAGCAGTTGGTAGGTGAGCGAGGGGCTATTTTTAGTAATGTTTCTTGGCTATCCTTAGAATACATCGTTCGTATGGTAGTCGGCTTTTTTATGGGTGCTTGGGTGGCAAGATATCTGGGGGCCGCTCAATTAGGTACATTGAACTATGCTGGGGCAATTATTATCCTATTTCATCCCCTGTCCAAGCTAGGCTTAGATACTTTAGTCATTCGCTCTTTAGTTAATTTTCCCCAAAAAAAGAATAAAATATTAGGCACTGTATTTTGTCTAAAACTAGTAACATCTAGCATTATTTCATTGGGTCTTATCGTTGCAGGAATTTATCTTTTTTTGAAAGCAAGTAATCCTGAATTCAGCCTAATTCTTCTAATATTAAGTTCAAGCATTTTTTTTCAAGCCTTCGAAGTAGTCAACTTCTGGTTTTCTGCCCAAGTTCAATCCAAATATATAGTAGTCCTGAAAATCATTGTATTTGTGACTGTCACCCTCGGCAAAATTTTGTTACTGATCAATCACGCTCCTTTAATTTATTTTGCCTGGATTATGTTTGGAGAAGCAGCCCTTGAAGCAAGTGGTTTTGTACTGGTTTATCAATTAAAAAAATATCCATTTAAACTGGAATGGGATACCACAATTGCTAAATCATTACTCCATGAAAGCTGGCCTTTAATTCTGTCTGGCTTGAGCATTATTTTATACATGAAAACAGATTTAGTGATGTTGGGAAGCATCATTGGAGAGGAAGCGGTAGGAATTTATTCTTCAGCTACTAAAATATCTGAAATATGGTATTTTATTCCCAATATAATCATTGCGTCTGTTGCCCCCTCCATTTATGCGGCAAAAGAAAAAAGTGAGACGCAGTATTATACAAAAATCAGAGAACTCGTCTCTTTTTTGATCCGATTATCCTTGATTATTTCAGTTCCTATTTTGATCATGGCATCTCCTCTCATATCACTGGTTTATGGTCCTGAATATTCCGCAGCAGAGACAATTCTAAAAATCCACATATGGGCAACATTATTTGTATTCATGGGATCTGCTATTTCACCATGGTTTATTGCTGAAAAATTAAGTAATTATTCCTTTTGGATAACATTTTCAGGGGCTTTGCTTAACATCATTTTAAATGTGTTTTTGATTCCTAAATATTCTGGAATTGGGGCGGCGATCGCGACAGTTACTTCCCAATGCTTTTCTAGTTTTTTAGTTAATATCCTTACATCTCGAACAAGAAGAATTTTTAGACTACAATTAAATTGCTTAAAAATTGTAAAATAAAATGTGCTACGCCAGTTTAATCAATTACCCTTGACATATGTTGCTTTTTAACCTATCAATTCTTTCGAAAAAACCAACAGGGATTAGTGTTTACGCAAAAAACATATCTTCTCACCTTGATGATCTACACATAAAATTTTTAGCAAATGATTGGCAAGAGAAGGATAAGTTTTATAAGATACCTGATGGCTTAAGTCCAGATCATGGAATCAAAGGACATATCAGACGTCTATGGTGGACTCAGTTTTCACTACCTAAAATTTATAAAAAACTAGATGCAAGTTTGATTTTGTCTCCATTGCCAGAAATGCCTTTATACACAGAATGTCGAGCCATAGTAATGATACATGACTTAATTCCTTTGAGAGTAGCTCATAAAAATTCCCGCCTTTATTATTACTATAAATTTGTGTTGCCTAAAATTATCATTCAAGCTAAACACATAATTTGTAATTCTCAATCAACTGCAGATGAAATTATTGAAAGATTTAAAATTCCCTGTCACCGTATAACACCTATTTTATTGGCATATGACAACAAACACTTTCGTATTATTGGAGATCTAGGAGAGCCCCTTAAGCCATACTTCTTATATATAGGACGTCATGATTTACATAAAAATCTCCCTCGTGTAATATATGCTTTTTCACGATTACCGAATTGTCAAGATTATGAATTCTGGCTTGTAGGACCTATTGACCATCGGTATACACCAGAACTTAGAAGATTAGTTATTGATTTAGGGTTAGAAAAACAAATTCTTTTTAAAGATTATGTAAGTTATCAAAATCTTCCAAAGATTATTAATCAGGCATTATGCTTAATTTTTCCAAGTCTCTGGGAAGGATTTGGGCTTCCGATTCTAGAATCTATGGCTTGTGGTACTCCTGTTATCACATCATGTTACTCCGCATTGCCAGAAGTTGCAGGGGATGCTGCGCTTTTTGTTGATCCTCAAAATATCGACAATATAGTATCAAGTATGCTCCGTATTGCACGCGAGGAAAATTTGCGTGAACAACTCATAACAAGGGGACTAAATAGAGTAAAAGAGTTTTCTTGGGAAAAAACAGCTAACAACACTCGAACAGTTATCGAAAATTTTCTCTAAGATAGTGCAAGAGTATACTTAATCTCTCAGTACAGGACAAAAACTTGAAAAGAATAGAGGGAGAGGGTTTGATAGGAGTTAGCATACAACCAAGCAAACCCTCATGAGCCAGATTAGCGAAATTCGTGACCAATTGCGACCCTACATCGGA
>JAYKIK010000175.1:0-4732 GCA_035284725.1 Synechococcus sp. | reverse complement strand
CAAAAAGGCGATCGCCCCAACGCCCCCTAAAAATCCCCCCGTCAAAAAGAGCATTGCCTGTTTTTTCCGTCAACAACAAACTAAACATTTCTGCCCTCATTCCTGCTGTATCGTTGACAAAAGTAGCCCCTAAATACGGAATTTGTGGCGATGCATGAAGTGGACATGACCAAAGCGCTCATCTTGACCATCAAAGATTGGCAGGACAGCCATCCCGAACCCGTCAAGATTGAAAAAGTCCATCTCATTGTGGGGCAATTTACCTGTGTTGAACCTGTCAGCTTGGAATTTACCTTTGCCGCCCAGACCAGAGGCACTTTCCTCGATGGGGTCGCCCTAGTGATCCAAGAAATTCCCCTCATCGCCTACTGCCACACCTGCCAAAAAGAATATGCCCCGAACATCGGTTTGCAATATTCTTGCCCAGACTGTCACCAACCCATGGATGACATTCGCTCCGGTCGTGAACTAAAAATCGACCGCATTGAATATGCCCCTTTAACTCTCCATTCCTAGGAATCAATCACCATGCACCAGACCTTTGACGCCGCCCTTGGGGTAAACCTCCTCCACGCCAACCAAGACCTCGCTGACCACAACCGCGAACATTTTGATGCCTGGGGGCTCACTTGTCTCAATGTGATGAGTAGTCCCGGTGCGGGAAAAACAGTCCTCCTTGAAAGAACCCTGGCCGCCCTCAACGAAGATCTCAAAATGGCGGTGATCGAGGGGGATATGACCACAGAACTCGATGCCGATCGCCTCCGTCAATACGGCGTGCCTGTGATTCCCATTAATACCGGTCGTTCTTGTCATTTGGATGCCAAGATGGTCTCCGGGGGACTGCATCGCCTCGAACATGAATATGACCCCAGGAGTTTTGATCTGCTGCTTGTGGAAAATGTGGGCAACCTCGTTTGTCCGGCGGAATTTGAAGTGGGGGAACATGCGAAGGTGGCGCTCCTGAGTGTGACAGAAGGGGAAGACAAACCCTTGAAATATCCCGTAATGTTCCAGGAAGCGGATTGTTTATTGGTTACAAAAATTGACCTGGTTCCCTACCTCAACATTGACGTCCAGCGGATCATTGATAATGTGCGGCAAATGAACAGCCACGCCACGATTATTCCTGTATCGGCCCAGACCGAAGAAGGATTAGAAACTTGGTACAACTGGGTGAAAAAAGCTTGCCATCGGGAAGATGTAATGAAAGTTACAGCATAATTCCGTCGAAAACAGGATAAACAACAGACAAGGGGCAATCGCCTTTTTCAGTGATCCCTTGTGTTTATTCTTGTTATTTTCCTATGTTGAAACTGCCCAATGTTTTGCTCCGGCCTGCACTCTTCTGTGCGGGTCTTGCCTTGACCGTTGGTTGTCAAAGTACTCCTCCCACGACCACTGGCGAATCCCCGGAGACACCAGCAGCAGAAACAGAAACAATTACCCTCGGTTTTAGTGCTTGGCCCGGTTGGTTTCCCTGGCAAATTGCTGCCGAAAAAGGTTTATTTGAAGCGAATGGCGTTGATGTCAACCTCACCTGGTTTGATGGTTATTTAGACTCAATTAATGCCTTTGCTGCCGGTCAGTTGGATGCAAATACCCAGACCCTCAATGACACGATTAGTTCCGTGGCTGCCGGTTCCGACCAAGTAATTGTTTTGGTAAATGACAATTCGACGGGCAACGATCAAATTATAGTCAGCGAAGGTATCAATACCGTTGAAGATTTGAAAGGAAAAACCATCGCCATTGAAGAAGGCACCGTTGACCATTTTCTCTTACTCCTTGCCCTCCAGGAAGTCGGTCTTGGCCCCGATGATGTGATTATCAAACCCCTCGAAACCGGGGCAGCAGCGGCAGCCTTTGTGGCAGGTCAAGTGGATGCGGTGGGTGCATTCGCCCCTTTTACAACCCAAGCACTACAGCGGGAAGGCAGCAAAACCCTCATTTCTTCAGCAGATTTTCCTGGGGCAATCCCTGATCATTTGGTGGTCAGCCGTGACCTCATTCAAAATAATCCTGAAGCGGTGCAAGGATTAGTTAATACTTGGTTTGCGGTGCTTGATTTTATCGAAGAAAATCCCGAAGAAGCTCTCGACATTATGGCTGCCCGCGCTAATGTTTCGGTTGAAGAATACAAAGAATATGATGCGGGCACAACTATTTTCAGCCTCGAAGATAACCTTAATGCCTTCGACTCAACTGAAGAAAATATGACGTCCCTTAATTATGCTGCCCAGGAAATCAATACATTTCTGGTGGATGCGGGTTTGATTGCTGCCCCGGCGGATTTAAGTCGCTTATTTGATCCATCCTTTGTAAAAGCTTACGCCGCAAAAAAGTAGGTTTCATTGAAGCTTCTATTCCCTGATTTTAAGGGCTTTCTCTAATCCATTATTTTGGCGATCGCCATGACCAAAGCGCCCGTTGTTGAACCCTCTTTTCGGATGCTCAAACCCTCCCTCTTTTGGGATATCACCTCTGGCATCCATCCCAAATTACGCTGGCTCTTAATGTCAGTGTCTATTCTTTTACCCCTGGTGTTGTGGGGAACGATTGCGAGTCAAGGTTGGGTTAAACCCCTGTTTCTTCCGTCCCCTCTGGCTGTCTGGGAGGCGATCGCCAATTTGTGGAGTAGCGGCGATCTGCAAAAGGACATTATCTACAGTGTACTGAGAGTTTTAACGGGCTTTAGCCTCGCGGTCATTATCTCCATTCCCCTCGGTGTCATGATGGGTACTTTTGCTAGTATCCGTGCGTTGTGCGAGCCGATTATTGGTATTTTGCGTTATATGCCTGCCCCGGCCTTTATTCCCCTCTTAGTTCTATATTTTGGGGTGGGCGAAGTCCCCAAGGTTTTATTGATTTTTATTGGCACCCTTTTCTTCAATACCTTGATGATTATGGATGCCGTAAAGTTTGTCCCCAAAGAGCTCATTGAAGCTACCTATACCCTTGGAGGAAATCGACCGCAGATTGTAATCAAAGTTATTTTTCCCTATATCCTGCCGAAGATTATTGACGCCGGCCGGGTGAACATCGCGGCCTCTTGGAACCTAGTCATTGTCTCTGAATTGGTCGCTGCGACAGAAGGATTGGGGAGACGGATCAGTGTGGCCCAGCGCTTTTTAAATACCGATGAAATCTTTGCCGGATTAATTGTCATTGGTCTGATCGGTCTTTTGATTGATTTATGTTTTATCTGGTTACAACGGTTCCTTTGTCGCTGGTCTTTTGACTAGAAAAATGATGCATTTAGAAGTAAATCAAGTCCACAAATTTTTTCACACTCGCCATGGTCAGATTACGGCCTTACAAAATATCAATCTCCATGTGGAAGAGGGGGAATTTGTCTGTGTGGTCGGGGCTTCTGGTTCAGGAAAATCTACTCTTCTGAGGATTATCGCTGGCCTCGAAACCCAAAGCACAGGAACAGTTACCGTTGATCAGCGGGAAATCATTGGGCCTGGAGCCGACCGGGGCATGGTCTTTCAACGTTATACTCTTTACCCTTGGCTATCGGTTTTAGAGAATGTTACCTTTGGGCTAAAACTCCAGGGCATTCCTAAAAAAGAGCGCTACGAGCGGGCTTATTATTATCTCAATGTGGTTGGTTTAAGTCCCTTCCAAGAAGCACTTCCTAAACAGCTTTCTGGGGGGATGAAACAACGGGTGGCGATCGCCCGAGCTTTGGCCTCCCAACCGAAGATTTTACTGATGGATGAACCCTTTGGCGCCCTTGATGTTTTAACCAAAGAAAATATGCAGCAATTTCTCCTAGAAATTTGGGAGCAAACGGAAACCAGTATTCTTCTGATTACCCATGATGTGGAGGAAGCGATTTTTCTCGGTCAACGGATTTATGTGATGGCCGCTCATCCTGGTCGGATCAAAGAAGAATTGCCAGTAGACTTTTCCCACCACCACGGTGATGAAATAAAGCGATCGCCCGAATTTCTTGACTACAAATACCATGTGATGCAACTGATGCGTGAAACTCCCCTAGAAGCAGTACAGACATCATAAAATGCAAACCTATTTTGCGTAATCTTTCTAAAAGGGAAGAATCCGTCTAGTTACTGTTATCGTTGATTTAATTCGTCCCAAGTTAATGTGCGATCGCCATGAGTGAACAACCGAATTTCCGTCCCCCCAGCGAAGCCCAACAGGCCCTCGAAAAAGAAACTCGCCTACCCCTTACCGGTTGGCAACAGGAGGTAGACCGGGGCCTTGAGTATGGCCTCGAAGCCGCCGCCAGCATCAAAGACCGCAGCATTCCCACCTTCTCCCGAGGGGAATTACCCCACTATGCAGGGATCAATACTTTCCTCAAGGCTCCCTATCTCGAAGATGTGCGCAAGGTTGGTGAATACGATGTGGCTATTCTCGGGGTTCCCCATGATTCCGGTACTACCTACCGCCCTGGCACCCGTTTTGGCCCCCAGGGGATTCGACGTATCTCCGCCCTCTATACCCCCTATAACTTTGAGTTGGGTATTGATCTCCGGGAACAAATTACTCTCTGTGACGTGGGGGATGTCTTTACGATTCCGGCCAACAACGAAAAATCCTTTGATCAAATCTCCAAAGGGGTAGCCCACGTATTTAGCTCCGGTGCTTTCCCGATCATCCTTGGTGGTGACCACTCCATCGGTTTTCCTACGGTGCGGGGGGTCTGTCGTCATCTAGGGGACAAAAAAGTTGGCATCATTCACTTCGATCGCCATGT
>JAYKIK010000174.1:0-3309 GCA_035284725.1 Synechococcus sp. | reverse complement strand
AATGCCGATGGAATGGCAGTGGATATTACACCCCCCGGTTTTAATGTGCGCAGTCGTGTCCATGAGTATGGTGGTGGTGCATTTTTGATTACCGAAGATGGCATGGTCTATTTTTCCAATGATGGCGATCGCCGTGTCTATGTCCAAAAGCTAAACCAGGAACCCCAAGCCCTCACCCCAGAAAATCAACGCCGTTATGCCGATTTTATTCTCGATGCAGCCCACAACCGTTTAATTTGTGTTAGCGAAGACCACAGCGTCCCAGGCCACGAACCGAAAAATGATCTGGTGGCGATCTCCCTGGATTCCGGCGCCATTCAAGTCCTCGTTAAAGGCAATGATTTCTATACCTCTCCCCGCCTTTCCCCCGATGGGAAAACCCTCGGCTGGGTCAGTTGGGATCACCCCGATATGCCCTGGGACAATAGCCAACTCTGGATCGCAGAGATTCAGGCTGACGGCACTTTAGGAGAAAAAACCTTGGTGGCCGGAGGCAATGGCGAATCCGTGGTTGAACCCCGGTGGTCCCCCGGTGGTGTGTTGTATTTCAGTGGCGATCGCAGCGGCTATTGGAATTTGTATCGTTATGTCGATGGTGAGTCCCAAGCCATTTACCCTGCTGAAGTGGAATTTGGTTACCCCCATTGGGTCTTCGGGGAATCGATCCTGGGCTTTGTTGATGAAACAACCCTCGTCTGCACCTACAACGACCACGGCACCTGGAGGCTCGCCACCCTCAATCCCGACCGCCATGCCCTCACCCCGATCCCTGTTCCCTACAGCAGCATTAGTGATCTCCAGGTACAGGGGGAAATGATTGCTTTTATTGGCGGTTCTGCCACCCAACCCACTGCCGTCGTCACCCTGGATCTGTTCATGGGGGAAACCGAGCGGGTCAAGGAAGCCAGCACCTTACAGGTTGACCCCGGTTATCTTTCTCGCCCCCAGGCCATTGAATTCCCTACGGAAAATGGCCTCACCGCCCATGCCTGGTATTACCCCCCAACAAACCAAGATTTTCAAGCCCCTGCGGACACGGCACCGCCTCTGTTGGTGAAAAGTCACGGGGGCCCTACGGCCATGGCTTCAGCGAGCTTAAACCTGCGGATTCAATATTGGACGAGTCGAGGTTTTGCCTTTGTGGATGTGAACTATGGCGGCAGCACGGGCTATGGTCGAGCCTACCACCAGCGCCTTGATGGGAATTGGGGCATTGTCGATGTGCAGGATTGTGTCAACGTCGCGAAATACCTCGTGGAAAAGGGATTGGCCGATAGGGAAAAATTGGCGATCGCCGGGGGCAGTGCCGGTGGTTATACTACCCTTGCCGCCCTCACGTTCCATGATGTCTTTAAGGCCGGGGCCAGCTATTATGGCATTTCTGACCTGGAGGTGCTCGCCACCGATACCCACAAATTTGAGGCCCGCTACCTCGACCGCCTGATCGGTAAGTATCCCGCAGAAAAGGAAAAATACGTTAGGCGATCGCCAATCCACTTCACCAAAAAACTTGCCTGTCCCGTCATTTTTTTCCAGGGTTTAGAGGATAAAGTCGTCCCCCCCAACCAAGCGGAGCTGATGGTTGCAGCCATTAAAAGCAAAGGTTTACCCGTCGCCTATGTACCCTTTGAGGGGGAGCAGCATGGTTTCCGCCAGGCCGAGAATATCAAAAAAGCCCTCGACAGTGAATTTTATTTCTACAGTCAAATCTTTGGCTTTACCCCGGCCGAGGCCCTCGAACCCGTGGAAATTATCAATCTCTAACCAGCCCTAACGAAAATTAACCGGATCTTGGTCACGGCGGTGGCGCACGGGGATCGGTTCCCCCTGTCTCTCACCAGCTAGTTTCGCCGTATTTTCTAGGGCCGTGCGCAAATGTTTTGCCGCATAGATCGACATATCCCGGGGCACATTCAGGCGATCGCGCAGATATCGCAGCGCTTTGTCGGCATTCTGGGGGGGTTCACACACTTCCCCGGTCACCATGGTGGTAAGGGCACAACGCAATGCCTGGTCAAAAAACTGATCATTGGCAGGATTGACTTTCACGATATTGCGGCGATGTTTAATCACCCGGTACAGGGCTTCCTGTTTGGCGTTGGCTGGTTCAGGGTAATCCACATCCGGCAGACCAAACCATTCCCCCTCATCCACCCTTGTTTGATTGGCTAAAGCTTGGGGTTCCCCATTGGCATAGCAACCACCCATCTGGGGCGGTAGATCATGGACATGGGTATGGAAATCGCTCTGGGTGCCCCGGTAGGTGGATCGGGTTTCCATGGCCTCAAACCAAGCGGCGAACCCAGGATTTTCCGCCCGCAGGGAATAGCCTTTGTAATAGTAGAGGCTCGCATTCATCCGCTCCACATAGGGCGTAAAAATCACATCGACCACGCTAAATTCTTCGAGGAAGTAGGGGCCCGGGGTTGCGGTTAAGGCTGCTTCTACCTGTTGCACCACCTGGATAAACTTGCGACGACCCTCTTTATCCTGCCCAGGAAATAGCGGCGGGCGACAGAGCCAATTACACCAGGCACGGAATAATAATCTTTCGAGACGACGCAGGGGCAAAACTCTGGGATCCGTCAGGCTAAAAGTAAGCGGCCCAAATGCTTGTTCTAACGCCAGTAAAATATCATCGCTCTCGGTGATTGTGCGGCCATCTAGTTCCAGAGCCGGGAGCATACCGGAGGGGACTTTTTGTTTGTACCAGGCTTCCTTTTCGCCATAGCAAAACATCGTCACTTTTTTAATGCGGTAGGGAATGCGCTTTTCCTCCAGCCAGAGCCATACTTTTTGGCAGTAGGGACACCAGGCATGGTTGTCTCGGTAGAACGTCACCCGGATATCTTTTTCTGATTGACCAAAGAGCCGTAAGCAGGACTGGGCATTGGTCGGGCCATTTTTGTAGTCGAGTTGAAAATTGGTGAAGGCTTCGAGTTCCGGCCAACTGAGGGGAGCAATGGTCATCGCTTTTGGGGAAATACGCAACAGTTGATTATTATGGCGAATTTTGGCGCTCCGGGGCGGTCTGGGGCCAGAAAAAACCCCCAACGTCAAAACCTGGGGATCAAAAGTTTAATGAATAAATTGTTGATGTTGTTTAACTGTTAGTGGCAGCTTCCGGAGCGATCGCCTTTTCGGTGTTGAGATTTAACCCTTGGACATAGGTGACATTGGTGGGGTAAGCGAATTCAATGTTCCGCTGGGCAAAAGCCTCGAAGATCGCTAGGTTAATTTTTTGTTGGGTATCCATATAGAGGGCATAGTCACTACTTTCAACGTAGTAAACGATTTCGTAGTTCAAAC
>JAYKIK010000173.1:0-6420 GCA_035284725.1 Synechococcus sp. | reverse complement strand
AAGGTGGCAACCCTCGCCCAGGCCAACTACCAACAAATGGGTACTGTCCCCCAGGCGATCGCCGAATTAAGTGAATTAAATCTGGTCTATCTTCAGTACCTGGGTAAACAGAAAAAAGCCGAAGTCCGAGAAACCATCTTTCAGAAGCCAGAGCAACCCACAACACCAAGCAATGTTAATTCGCAGCAAACTCAGCCCTTCAGAACCACCAGCTCTTCTTCCCTCGAGGCGGCCCTCTGGCGGGGGGAAGAACATCTCAGCAACAAGAATTACGCCAAAGCAGTCTTAGAATTTCGGGATGCCCTCCAGCTAGACCCCAACTGCATCAAAGCCCACGCGCTGATGGGAATCGCCTACCTTAAGCAACATCAACTGGCGATGGCCAAAGTCCATATTAAAAAAGCCTACCTATCCCAACCGACGGATCCCCTCGTCCGTCAGGCTAAGCAAGCCCTTGAGAAGGAAATGGGATCTGCACTTCAGACCCAACCCGGTGGCCAAAAAGGGAACGCCGAAAAAAAAGGCGGCCTCTTCGGCGGTTTGTTCGGCGGGAAAAAGAAGTAGAATAGGCGACGGCAAAGCTCAGGATACGGACTTCATGATTCATCAACCCCCCGCAGGTGCAAGGGATTTATTACCCCTCGAAGTTGCTCAGAAAGCTTGGATCAATGATCATCTCCAAAAAGTTTTTCAGCGGTGGGGCTATCAGCGGATTGTCACCTCAACCCTGGAGTGGCTGGATACCCTCACAGCGGGTGGGGCCATTGATCGCAGCCAAGTTATTCAGTTACAAACTGCCGAAAGCCAATCCCTCGGGCTGAGACCAGAGTTGACCGCTTCCATTGCCCGGGCTGCTGTGACTCGTATGGCGGAGAATACTTTTCCCCAGCGGCTTTGTTACCGCGCCAATGTATTTCGGCATCCTCCCAGTGGGAGCCATGGCCAGCAGATGGAGTTTTACCAAGCTGGTGTAGAGTTACTTTTTGCGCCGGGGGTCGTGGCCGATGCAGAGATTATTCTTTTATTAGCTGAATCTTTAAAGGCTGTGGGTCTCGAGGATTGGCAGTTGATCCTTGGGGAAGCGGCCCTGGGGCGATCGCTTTTAGGACCTTTTCCAGAATCCCAACGGGAGCAAGTCCGTCACTGCATTGCCAAACTAGATCGTGTTGGTCTCCAAGCATTACCCCTGGAGACTTCTCTCAAAAGCTATGCCCTAGAACTATTTGAGCTGCGTGGGAACCCAGCAGATGTCCTCGCAAAAGTCAGTCAGTTTGAACTGGTGCCTGAGGCAGAGAAAATTGTCGCCAATCTCCAGGAGTTATTTGCGCTCTTGGCGGGGGGGACCACCCAACCTTTACCGATTGTGTTGGATCTGACGTTGATTCAAACCTTTGATTACTACACAGGTATTGTCTTTGAGGCGGTGAGCTTCTCTAACCAGCAATCCCATGTTTTAGGTCAGGGGGGCCGCTATGACCAACTTTTAGGCCTGTACCATCCCCAGCATGAAGACCACGCAGGCATTGGTTTTTGCTTGAATCTCGAAGAACTCTACAGCTGTCTGTTGCAAACCCCCCAAATTCCCCATGCGTTGGCGGGTAGTGATTGGTTGGTGGTCGCAAAATCCCCCGCAGCCCAGCAGTTTGTTTTTCCCCATGCCCAGACCCTACGGCAGTTGGCACCGGATGTGACCGTTGAGGTGGAATTGGGAGGGCGATCGCCTGAGGAAATTTATGCCTATGCCCGCCGGAACAACATCACCCAGTTAGCCTGGCTCGACGCAGCAGGCAATGTCACCACCGAAACCCTCTAAAACCTTTCAATCCCTTCTGTTCACTGACTTTTTGTAATTCCAAAACCATGCTGACCATTGCCATTCCCAAAGGTGGACTGCTCCCCGAGGCGATCGCCCTCCTCAAAGAAATCGGCCTAGACTTTAGCGCCTTCCTCGACAAAAAAAACCGCCAACTGCAGATTACCGATCCCACTGGCACCGCCCGAGCAATGTTGGTGCGTACCCACGATGTCCCCGTTTATGTGGAATATGGTCAAGCCCAACTCGGTTTTGCGGGCTATGACGTGCTGCGGGAGAAAAAACCCGATGTGGCAAATCTTCTGGATTTAAAATTCGGCGGTTGTCGTCTTTCCGTTGCTGTCCCCAGCAGCAGTCCCTATAAAAATCCCCGACAATTACCCCCCAACTGTCGCGTTGCCTCCAAGTTTGTTAACTGTGCCAAAGACTATTTCCGCGAGTTGGATCTGCCCATCGAAGTGATCCCCCTCCACGGCTCGGTGGAACTTGGCCCCATTACCGGTATGTCCGAGGCGATCGTCGATCTTGTCTCCACGGGCAACACCCTCCGGGAAAATAACCTCGAAGAAATTGAAGTGCTCTTTCAAAGTACCGTACGCCTCATTGCCCACCCCACCAGCTACCGGGCCAACCGCTATAACCTAATGGATTTTGTGAAAAAACTAGAGGCGATCGCCTAATCCATGGAACGTCGGTCGTTGAGTCACAATCGCACAATCGCAGCGGACATCTTTGAATTTCTTCATCAAATACTTGGGTAAGCTTAAGAAAAATAAACTTTTTTCCCCCTCCATAGTAAACACTTCAATAATTTTCTTGAGGTGCTGGCGATGTTTTAGAAAAGAAGCGGTTTTGTTGCCTGTTTCTTGGATTTTGTGTGCCTGCGAAGCTGAGCTAAAAGAGTTCAATTTTCCCAAGAAATAACGCATCACAGCGCAAGAAATCCTTTCAAACAACATCAATAAAAAATCAGCTCACTCATTGCTTTTCAATGTCTAGAGAAAAACTGCTATGGATTTAGATGTTACCCAAGTCAATGTCATTCTTGAAACTATCAAGACCCAATTAACGGGCTTTGGCCTGAAACTGATTGGTGCTTTACTCCTCTGGTTTATTGGCGGCTGGTTAATTAAAAGGGGCACTGGACTCTTATCCCGTCTACTGAAACGGCAAGCGATTGACCCCACCCTGATTAGGTACTCCGCTAGTTTTTTAGGTGTAACCCTACAAATAGTCCTCATTGTCGCTATCCTCGGGTATTTCGGAGTTGAGACAACTTCTTTCGCCGCCCTTCTGGCCGCTGGTGGTATTGCCATTGGTGCCGCCTGGAGCGGTTTGCTGGCCCACTTCGCCGCTGGGGTCTTTTTGATTATCTTTCGACCCATCAATGTCGGAGATTTTATTACCGCAGGGGGAGTAACTGGAACCGTACGGGAAATTGGGCTATTCGTAACGTCCATCGATACCCCTGACAATGTTCGGACAATCATCGCCAACAACACTTTGTTTGCCGGCAACATCCAGAATTTTTCTGTCAATCCCCACCGTCGCGTTGAATTGGTCGCCCAGCTCAACCACAGCATTTCTCCCATGGAGGCGATCGCCCGTTTACAAGAAGCTATTAGTCAAATTCCGAATGTCACCTCTGACCCCGCACCGGAAGTGAATATCTTGGAATACAATCTCGCTGGCCCAGTGCTGTCCGTGCGTCCATACACCCATACGGATCACTACTGGCAAGTTTATTTCGACACCAATAAAGTCATCAGTGAAACCTTTGGCGAAGCTGGTTACCCTGTTCCAGAACAGCACTACGTCATCCGCCAACAGACTGCCTAGAATCATTAAAGGACTAGAACCCCGTCCCCTCAGAGTTTAGTCTGGATCTACGAATCTTAAATTATGGCAGCAAGTTAGGTTTACCCCACCATCAGGGCATCTACTCCATGGGGATTGACCAAGGTCATCCCCCACAACTTTCGAAACAATCCAGTATCCGCAAGCCTATATTTTTAACAAAGCTGTCAGTGGAAACATCAGTCTGAATTAAGGATCCATAAATATTTCTAGCGCAACGGTAACAAGGTTTGCTGACAAGCCTGGCAAAAAACTTTTTGGGATTGACTCAGAATCCATTACAATAGGTTAAGAAGTTTTTACAAGATATTGACCTAGACCCTGTTCTTTACTAGAAACTGCATGACCACGAAGCCGACGATCGCCTTTTCCCATCTTGGTTGCGAAAAAAACCGTGTTGATACAGAACATATGATTGGGCTATTGGCAGAGGCAGGTTATCAGGTAGATGCTAACGAAGAGCTCGCTGACTATGTGGTGGTCAATACCTGCAGCTTCATTGAGGAAGCCCGGGCCGAATCTGTGCGCACCCTCGTGGAATTAGCCGAGGCGAAGAAAAAAATCGTTATTTCCGGCTGTATGGCCCAGCATTTCCAAGAGCAGCTTTTAGACGAACTTCCCGAAGCAGTGGCTCTGGTTGGCACTGGGGATTATCACAAAATTGTGGATGTCATCCAGCGGGCGGAACAGGGTGAAATCGTCAAAGAGGTTTCCCAGGAAATCACCTACATCGCTAACGAAACCCTGCCTCGTTACCGCACCACAAACGAAGCCGTTGCCTATCTGAGGGTTGCTGAAGGCTGTGATTATCGCTGTGCCTTTTGCATCATTCCTCACCTCAGAGGGGATCAGCGATCGCGCCCCATTGAGTCCATTGTGGCTGAAGCAAAACAGCTGGCAGATCAAGGCGTACAGGAAATTATTCTGATTTCCCAGATCACCACCAACTACGGCAAAGATATTTACGGCAAACCTAAATTGGCAGAACTTCTCAGAGCCTTGGGTGAAGTCGATGTACCTTGGATCCGCATCCATTATGCCTATCCGACGGGGTTGACCCCGGAAGTGATTGCGGCGATGCGTGAGACCCCTAACGTTATTCCCTATCTGGATCTACCGCTACAACATTCCCATCCAGATATTCTTCGGGCGATGAATCGTCCTTGGCAAGGTCGCGTCAATGATCGGCTCATTGCAGACCTCAAGGAGGCGCTACCCGATGCAATTTTGCGCACCACCTTTATCGTGGGTTTCCCCGACGAGACGGAAGAGCATTTCCAGCATCTCGTGGATTTTGTGAAACGCCATGAATTTGATCATGTGGGTGTGTTTACTTTCTCCCCTGAGGAAGGCACCCCTGCGTTTGATCTACCGAATCAACTGCCGCAAGACGTTAAAGATGCCCGTCGGGATGCGCTGATGGAAATCCAACAACCAATTGCAGCCCGTCGCAACGAACTTTGTGTCGGACAAACGGTGGATGTGCTGATCGAACAGGAAAATCCAGCCACTGGGGAACTCGTCGGGCGATCGCCCCGTTTTGCCCCAGATGTTGACGGGTTGGTCTATGTCACTGGGGAAGCCTCCCTGGGCACCATTGTTCCTGTTCAAATTACCGCTGCGGATATTTATGACCTCTACGGCGAAATCGTCGGAGCATAACTAGATCGTTCAGCCACACCCCCGGCATTGTCCAGACTGCCAAGAAGCATCCAATCGGTTTCACTCAAAAAACCCAGTTTGGGAAAGGGGTTGGGGGAAGGGATTTACAAAATAAATCTCAAAATTTTGTCAAACCTTAGCGAATACCCATCCATAAACCTTACAACTTAATTTATGACCATTTCTTTTCAAACCATCGGCCTTTCTGAAGCACGCGTTGACCTGTTAGAAAACATCGGCTTCGAGAAGCCTACCGAGATTCAAAGTAAAGCGATCCCCGCCATCCTCGAAGGACGCGATGTGGTCGGCCTTTCCCAAACGGGTACCGGTAAAACGGCCGCCTACTCCTTACCTTTCCTCGACAAGATTGATTTCGATCAAAAATCTGTCCAAGGGTTAATCCTCACCCCCACCCGGGAACTGGCCCAACAGGTCACCCAATCCCTCAAGGAATTTGCGGGTGATCGCCGGCTCTGGGTCCTCACCGTCTGCGGTGGTCAATCCATGGAACGCCAAATTCGTAGCCTGCAAAAGGGTGTCCATATTGTTGTGGGAACCCCCGGTCGGGTCATTGACCTGCTGGAACGGGGCAAGTTGTCCTTTGAAGAACTGCGCTGGGCCGTGCTGGACGAAGCCGATGAAATGCTCAGTATGGGCTTTATTGATGATGTGAAAAAGATTCTGCGTCAGTCCCCCAAAACGCGCCAGACGGTTTGTTTCTCCGCGACTATGCCCCCAGCGATTCGGGATTTAGTGGAAAACTTCCTCAATGATCCGATTAACATCACCATCAAACAACCCCAGGTTACCCCCGACCGGATTTCCCAAGAGGTCTATATGATCCCCCGGGGTTGGTCGAAAACCAAGGCGTTGCTGCCTATTTTGGAGATGGCAAATCCTGAGTCGGCAATTATTTTTGTACGGACTAAACGAACCGCTTCGGAACTGACTAACGATTTACTTGAAGCGGGTCAGAGTGCCGATGAATACCATGGTGACCTCAACCAAAACCAACGGGAAAAACTCGTCCGTCGCTTTAAAGAAGGCAAGATCAAAATGATCGTCGCCACCGATATCGCAGCCCGGGG
>JAYKIK010000172.1:0-5677 GCA_035284725.1 Synechococcus sp. | reverse complement strand
GTTTGTGCGGAAACCGGAGAAAAACTTATTTGCTCCAGAAACTGTGGATCGCTTGTAGGAAATTATCTGGGGCCAGCAACCCCCCTTGAAAGTTGTAGAAACCCCAGTTTATCCTTTCCGGTAAGGTTAATGATTTGGGCGATCGCCCTTTCCTAGAGCGTGAGAATCTCCTCGGCCACCCGTAAACCCGACAGATAGGCGCCATGGGCAGTGCCGAAATATTGACGTTCCGTAGCTTCCCCGGCAAAAAAGAGTTGATCTTCTAAAGGTTCCGCGAGGCGATCGCGCATATCTGGGGTACTCCCTACAGCATTAAACGAATAGGAACCCCGGGCAAAGGGATCAGCAGCCCAACGGGTAATCTGATAGTCAATGGGTTCAGGAATCTCCTCCCCAAACAAATGCCTTAGGGTTGCCATCGCGCTAGTGACAATCGCCTCATCCGTCCAAGTTTCCATCTCCCGACCCTGGGTTGCGGCATTAAACCCCAATAAGATGGGCAAGTCCGTCACCCCGGCGAGGTTCACCCACTCCGTCCAAAATCCCGTTTCTTCGGCTACCTGTTCCAGCCAATCCATATCCTCCGGCCAGAATACTTTTTCAAAACGTAGATAGCATTTATTCAAGACACCAACCCCTAGAGCGGCGATCGCCTTTTGTTTTGCGTCTGGGAGGGTGGGGCTGAATTCTACCTGGCCGGCTTTGAGGACTCCTAAAGGCAAGGTAATAATCACATGATCTGTGCTGTAGGTATCTTGATTGGTTTTGACCGTGGGGCGATCGCCTGACCAGTTGATAGTTTCGACAATCTGGTTTAATTCGATGGGAATGTCCTGGGCTAAATAATTCACTATCGCCTGGTAACCCTCCTCAAAGAGGGCATCTTCACCGTCATAACTCTCACCATCATCAAACCAATAGGTTGAAAGTTCCGCCAAACTGCCGGAATATTCCTGTTCGATGGTGCTATTAAGCAGAAAATCGATGAGCTGTTGGATTGCTTGGGGTTGATTGACCTGATCTAAGGCTCGATTCAATAGCTTTTCGAGGGATTGATCGGTTTCTGCGTCCTGGCCAATGGCGATCGCCTCGTCAATTTTTTCCTGTAAATTTTCTAGTGTTCGTTTTTCTGTTTCGGTTAGAGGTTTCCCGGTGATCCCATAGGTAATTGCTCGGTCATAGCGGGTTGCTACTAAGGGCGTTTCAATGTCTTCGGCTAGGGCAGTCAGGGGATTACCCTCCACCCCATGAATCCAGGAAGCCCCCAGATCTACCGGCGCATCAGCCCAAACATTGCTCGTCCAAGTCCGGCCCCCCAAGCGATCTCGTCCTTCCAGCACCTGCACGGCATAACCCTCATTGGCTAAACGTTTCGCCGCCGCTAACCCGGCTAATCCTGCCCCAATGATTAACACTGACGGAACCTGATCATTATTGGTGCGAACATTATTGTGCTGGCAACTGGTACTGAGGAGATAACTGAGCACTATCAACTGGCTCAGGTGTAAAAAATGCCGTCGTTTCATGGTTTGCTTCCATCCCAATCCGTACCGAGACCCCAGGGTTTCAAGCATTGAAGTTAATTTTGAACACAAGGGCGATCGCCACGGATCTATTTTTCTTTGTAGGCGGCCCCCAGGTAGAGTTCTCCGACCTTGGGATCGGTGAGTAAATCTTGGCCAGTGCCTTCAAAGCGATCGCACCCACTCTCGAGGACATAGCCCCGGTCGGCAAATTCCAGGGCTTTTTTGGCATTTTGTTCCACGAGCATAATCGCTTTACCGAGTTGATTGATCGCTTTAATCTGCTCAAAAACACTGCTCACCAGGATCGGTGACAGGGCGGCGGAGGGTTCATCTAAAACCAGTAGATCGGGATCTAACATCAGGGCCCGACCCATGGCCAACATCTGCCGTTCCCCACCGGAAAGGGTACCTGCCTTTTGTTTGCGCCGCTGTTTTAGCACCGGGAACATCGTATAAATTTGTTCTTTAAGGTTTTCTAGGGAGCCAGACCGCACAAAGGCCCCCATTTCTAGGTTTTCCTCGATGCTGAGGTTGCCAAAAACATTTTTAATCTGGGGAACATAGCACATGCCCCGCTGGACAATTTGGTTAGGGCGCAGACCGCCGATGGCTTCTCCCTTGAAGGTGATGCTGCCTTGGTTAGGGGTAAGTAGGCCGAAAATAGTTTTGGCGAGGGTAGATTTTCCGGCACCGTTGGGGCCAATGACAACGACTAATTCCCCGGGGGCAATGCGAAAGTTGATGCCCTGGAGAATATTCAGGTCTTTGATATAACCGGCATAGACGTCTTTTACGACCAAGAGATTTTCCGCAGTTGCCATAGATTTCGGGTAGAAGAAGCCAAAAATTTCCCCCTAAGCATAAAAGTAAACTGCCCCGGTTAACTGTTGGGAAGCAGAATTTTATCCCTGAATGGAGAAATACAGGGGTTTATTCACTCTTTTCTTCGTCTTGGCCGAGCAGTTGGTTAATGAGGCTAGAAATAAAGGTGAGCACCAGGGAACCAATCACCGCCGGGAAAAAGCCATTGACTTCTAAACCGGGGGTCAGATAACCGACTAAACCCAAGGCGATCGCATTCACTACCAGGAGAAATAAACCGAGGGTCAAAATAGTCAGGGGCAGGGTAAAGAGAATCAGGATTGGTTTCACGATCGCATTCACAAACCCAAGGGCGATCGCCCCGATCAAGGCGGAGCTAAAACCATTAATTTCCAAGCCGGGCACCAGGGTTGCCGTAAGGAAAAGGGAGCCAGCTGTCGCCAGCCAGGTTAGTAAAAACTGAGGCATAGTTACTGGGGTTGAGATCTGCTCCCATTCTATGGATTTTCCCACGCACCAACCAACTGTTCCCCTCTTGAGAGGGGCTAGGCTTCGACGTGAGACTTCGGCATGAGACTTCGGCGTGAGCTCAGTCGAACGCTCAGCCGAACGGAAGTGTCAGTTCTAGAGAAAGACATCCTCCGCCTACGGCACCTCCCTCAATGGACACCCTTCTAACTCCCCTCTAGGTGAAGACACCCTCCTGTCTACGACCACCTCCCTCAAGGGAGGATTGTTAGGGCTTGCCAGGGCACCGGCCAACTGTTCCCCTCTTGAGAGGGGCTAGGCTCCGGCGTGAGCTCAGCCGAACGTGAGTGTCAACTCCTTTTTTGGGTGGGTGAGAAGCCATTCTGTAATTGTTTCAACGATCGCCTCTGGGTGATTTTGGGCGTCGTATTCGCTGAAGCGGAGGAAGCTGACGCCTAGAGCTTCGAGTTTGGCTTGGCGATAAGCGTCTCGTTCTTGGGCGGCGAGGCTATCGTGGCTACTGCCGTCGATTTCGATGGCGAGCATCCAATCTTTGCAATAGAAGTCAACGATGAATTGGTCGATGGGGCGTTGGCGCAGAAAGCTGACACCGAGGATTTGTTTTTTGCGGAGGTGTTGCCAGAGGATTACTTCGCCTTTAGTCATCGTTTTGCGGAGTTGGCGGGCGCGTCCGACGAGATGTTTGTTGTAGGGCAGGATTTTACGGGGCATGGCAGAGCACCATTTTTTCCATAATCTTATCCAACACTCCCATCAACAGTTCCTCTCCATGGGAGGGGCTAGGGGAGGGTCATCCACCGACTGCGCCTCCCGCGACAGTTCCCCTCATAGGTGAAGACACCCTCCGGTCTACGACCACCTCCCTCAAGGGAGGATTTTTAGAACTTTCCGGAACACCGACCAACTGTTCCCCTCTTGAGAGGGGTTAGGGGAGTGTCAACCAGTAACCTATTGAGAACACCTCGCTAACTCCCCTGGAGGTTGAACCCCCCTTTGCCTGACGGCATCTCCCTCTAGGGACACCCCTCTAACTCCCCTGCGAGGAGAGAAGGCACCCTCCGGCCTGGCGGCCACCTCCCTCAAGGGAGGATTTTTTTTGGGGGGGTGATAGGAAAAAAAGATGGGTGGGTAATTTAGGGTTAACGGATAAATGATTCCGGTTGAAGCCGGGATAAGGAGATGTTCCCAATGAAAAATTTCACTTTCAAACTTCTGCAACAACTCAACAAGAAGAAAGCTGACAAAGGTTTTACCCTGATCGAACTGCTCGTTGTTATCATCATCATCGGTATTCTGTCGGCTATCGCCCTGCCCGCTTTCTTGAACCAGGCTGCTAAAGCGAAGCAATCGGAAGCCAAGCAGACCCTAGGCGCCCTAAACCGTGGTCAGCAGTCTTTCCGTCTTGAAAATCCCCAATTTGCAACGACAATTGACCAATTAGCGCTAGGTGTTGAAGATAGCACCCAAAATTACTCGTATGGTATAGGTGCAACTAGTGCTAGCATTGGAACAGGCTTGGCGTCTTTTAGTCTTGCTGATAATAGTGGTATTTCCGCCACTGCAGGTACTCCTAGTGTTAACGTTGCTGCAATCAGAGCGCTTGCGGTGGACTCTCAATCGGTGAGAAGTTATGCCGGGGCAGCTGCAACCTCTGAAGACAGTGAACAAAATTCAACTACAATTACCATCCTTTGTGAAGGCAGCACTCCTGGTGCTCAACCTAATATCGACTACGAGAATAATGCATTAGCATGTAGTGTTGGTACTAAATTGTAAATAAATGAGTAATGGTGATGGTGTATAGCAATACTAAACTGCTACACCATCGCCAATAGAACTCCACTTTTTATATTTCCCTGCGAATTTATTTCGGACTTTGAAGAGTGTTAAGATAGTTTTCATATAAACTTATTGGCCCTCCTGATCTTACAGTGATAAGCCAAAGTCATTAAAGGTCTAATCCTTTATGCTGCAAGGTTTTGAGAATTCTAAGGTTCAAGATTTTGTGTCACTGTTGAACATTTTTCACCCTATATTCAGGAGAGCCAACTTATTTAAAATACCATATCTTTGGTTATGGGTTATGAAATCCACCTATGTTCCTGACCAGTTTCGACATCCTATAATTTTTTTAAATCAAGTTCAAGCTCGGTATATGTCTCCTGACATCATTCAATATTTTTAGAATTAATTGAAAACTCTTAAAATAATAAAGTTAATAGGCAAACGAATCCGAAAATAAACTTTCTGAAACGTTAAATATAGTTTAATATCCCCCTAGAAAGAAATTTAAAATATAAGAAGCTGTAAACTATCAAATACGCGGATCAGCCTCCTGAACCAAGAAATACATCAGAGACAATACATAATGTAAGATTATGCCAATAATGATGTTGTATCTTCTGTGGAAGACAAGAAGAGAAAGTATTCAAGGTCTCACAATAATCGAATTACTGATTGTTATCGTGATTATTGGCATTCTATCAGCTGTTTCTTTGCCTGTTGTTTTAAGTGTGGTAGCAAGAGCCCGTCAAAGTGAAGCCAAGGCAACTCTATCAGTACTTAATCGTGCACAGCAGCTTTACTTTTTAGAAAACAGTTCTTTTTCTCCAGATATTCTCAATCTAGGGGCGATAACAGTTCTAGAAACATCCAACTTTAGTTATAGCAACGCCGGTGCACTGCTTGACTACAGTTTGGGCGCTGCCTACGTTGCAACCGCTCAAGATCCAGGTAGAGTTCAAGATTATTCTGCCGGCGTAACCTCCCTTGCCGCATCCGGTGTACCCTCGATCATTTGTGAAGAGGATGGAGCTGATGTGGCTGGCCCAGTTCCTCCC
>JAYKIK010000171.1:0-2974 GCA_035284725.1 Synechococcus sp. | reverse complement strand
CCCTCGGAGCAGTTTGCGGCCTTTGTGGGTGAGGTGGATGATAAACCTGTGCGTCAGGGCTTTAGTGAATTTCTGCAATTTTTAGGCGATCGCCAAGTGCCGATTGTGGTAGTCTCCGGTGGTCTAGTGCCTATGGTGGAGCGAGTTTTAGCCCGCTTGGGCTCCGACGGAAAACCCCTGCGCCATCACATTGAAACCGTCGCGGCGATGGATATCGATACCCTTGACCCCTACTTTAAAATTATTGCTCCCTTCGAGGGGGGAACAGAGATGGTGGAAAAAGTGCAGGTGATGGGGAAATATCAATACCAAAAGGCGATCGCCATTGGGGATTCCCTAACGGATATCAACATGGCCCTCAAGGCAGATTTAGTCTTTGCCCGCGATCGCCTGCAGGCATATTTAGATGAAGAAGGGAAAACCTATGTCCCCTGGGAAACCTTTGAGGATATCCGCCATTATCTTGAAACCCATGGTTTTCCGGCTTAGTAGGCCCCCTTGCCGAAAAAGACAATCCGCACCGTTTCCAGCAAAATATCAAGATCGAGGTTGAGCGACCAATTGTCGATGTAGTACAGATCCAACCGCGCCGCATCATTAAAATCATCGAGATCCGAGCGGCCCGAAATTTGCCACAGTCCCGTGATTCCCGGTAACACCTGGTGGCGGATGTGGTGCCAATCATCAAACCGTTCCACATCCCGTAGGGGCAATGGGCGCGGCCCCACTAAACTCATTTGGCCGAGGATGACGTTAAGCAGTTGGGGAAGTTCATCGATGCTGGTGCGGCGAAGAAATTTGCCCAATCTCGTAATGCGGGGATCATCTTTAATCTTGAACAGTACCCCGTCTTTCATCTGGTTTTGGGTTTCCAGTTGAGCTTGGAGTTGGGGCGCGTTCACCACCATCGTGCGGAATTTCCACATTTTGAAGGGTTTACCATGGAGACCGGCCCGGGGTTGCCGGAAGAAAATTGGCCCCGGTGAATCGATCCGAATGGCGATCGCCACCCCTAACAGGAATGGAGAAAGAAGTAACAGACCCACACCAGCCCCCAGCAGATCAAACCACCGCTTGAGACGATAATCCCAACACAGCAATAATGGCGTTTCGATGCGGAGGGTGGGAATTCCCGCAAACATTTCCGGTAAACCCCGCCGATAGAGCATTTCTCGACTGGAGGGCATCAGACGAATCGCAATCCCCGAACTGCGCAGATGCCAATAGAGATGGGACGCCAGTTCCGTTTCTGGCAGATCTTTCACCAGCACCTCATTCGCTCCCGACTGGCGGATTTGGGTCAATGTCGCCTGGGTACTGGCCATGGAAGCGAGGGCCGCACCAACAATTTTGTAATGGGGTCGTTTTTTAATTACCTGGGTGAGGCGATCTAATTGCTTTGCCGGGGCAACAAGGAAAACATTCACCGGCGGTGCTTGGCGATCGAACTGTCGGAGGATGAGGGTCAACAAAAAGCGAAACCCAACCACGCAGACGACACTCAGGAACCAAGCCGCAATAAACAGGGAGCGGGGCGGATCCAACATCGGATTGTTAAAATAGCTGCCGATCAGAAACAGCCCATACACGAGGGTAATAATCCAGGCCGCCCGGGTGTAATTTTGGGGTGCTGGGGGTAACCGGTAGAGATGATTCCCAAAGAAGAAAACAAGGGTAACAAAAGCAAAGATCCAGAACAAACTGGGAATTTCGAGCCACACCCACCAGATCAAATCCTCCGGAATAGGGGAATAGAAGTTGTTGATATAGTCTGCCATCTGCCAGGCGATCGCCAACCCCAACAGATCACTGCCCACAAGGAGTAAACCCCGTTGCCACCGCCCCCGGGCAGCCTTCAGCCAGTGGAGGGGACTAATGGCGCGGATGTCCTGATTAGGTAATGGAAACAAGGATTTGGGCATGGGAAAGACAGTTCAGATTTAAACAAAACAACTAAGGATTCAGAAAGGCAGGGTTAATCAGAAGCAGGAGGATTGCGCCACCAGAGCAGTTGCCACCCAAAAAGCAAGATAAAAGCACCATTGTTGAGGAGATAACGTTTCCAGAGGCGTCGGGGTTCTTGGACCAGTCGGTAGCACCATTCCAATCCCAAGGCCATCAGCCAGCGGGGGGCTTGGGAGACAGTCCCACCGTGGAAATCAAAGGCGGCTCCCACCCCTAGTAAAACGGCATCCAGGTGGGGGCTATTGGCCGCCATCCATTTTTCTTGCTTCGGGCAACCCAAACCGACAAACACCAGTTTTGCGCCGGATTGTTGAATTCGTTCCCGGGTGGTGATCGCCTCGGCGGGGGTTGGGGGACGAAAGGGGGGCGCTTCTGTCCCAACGATTTGCAGCTTGGGAAATTTTTCTAGAAGATTTTGCTGCAACTTGACGAGGGTTTCCGGGCGGCTGCCGTAGAGATAGATGGGCATCTTCATCTGGGCGGCTTGGGCACAACAGTGGAGCATCAGGTCGGGGCCATAGACCCGGGTCGCCTGGGGACAGCCCAACCATTTCAAACCCCACACCAGGGGCATGCCGTCGGAAGTAGTCAAGAGGGCTTGGTTAATGATTTCTTGAAACTCTCGATCCCAGTAACCCGTCATCACCATGTGTACATTGGCGATCGCTCCATAGCCAAAGGTTCCCCCAGCGATGGCCCCAGCAATCACCGCCCAGGCTTTTTCATAATCCAAACAATGCACCCTTGTTTTTAAGATGGGACGCTGGGGAATATCCGTCAAAACCATGGCGATCGCCCGAAAATGTCAACGCTTATTTTAAGATGGGGGTTGAAGCCTCAAAACCTGACCCCTAGTCAAAAAACGTAAACTTTTACCGTTCCGCCCCCCTATGCCCCCCCTCAAAGCCGTTTTATTTGAACTAAACGGAGTTTTCCTGAACGATGCGGCCCTACAATTTGAGCTGATCGATGAGATTTTGCTGGCGGAAAATTTGCGGCCCACCGACCG
>JAYKIK010000170.1:0-9760 GCA_035284725.1 Synechococcus sp. | reverse complement strand
CTTTCACAAAACCATTCTTGATAATGTCTGTGGCCTTACATTGGGGACAGTGAATTGTCATGAGCAGTATTTTTTGAAAAATGGCTTATCCTATTTTTACTTAACATTACTCAATTGAAACTCTCTATTGTTCTTGTTGGGCGAGGAACTGACAGGTACGGTTTAGGTAAGTGAGGACAGCCTCGGGACTGTGGTAATTAAGTCCCCTTGTTTGGTCACGGGATCGCAGCAGATTTAGAACACTAATGGAAGGCAATGCCGCTTTAAGACCGTGGCCCGATACATCCAAAAGATAGATTGCAAGTTCCTGGGGACTTAACCAAAAATAATCAAAGCCATCTCCCCCCAATTGGGAAGACGGGATGAAACAACTTTCAATGCGTAAATGTTCCTGGTGGAGAGGGTCTGGCAATAGGGATTTGACGTACTGGGCCGCTTCCGTGAGCTCTGTTTCGAGGGCTCGTTTTTGGGTAGTGAGATCCTGGGTTAATTGACAGATCCTAAGACCAGAGCGTACCCGTGCTTCTAGTTCATGGTTACTGATGGGTTTACAGAGGAAATCATCGGCGCCGGCATCTAAGCCCATGACTTTGTCTTCAACGGTATCTAGGGCACTGAACAGGATAAAAAAGGTGGTGCCAATTTGGGGGTGTTGTTTAACCGCTTGACAAACCTCTAGGCCACTCATTTCTGGCATCATCCAATCGGAAATAATCAGATCTGGCTGGGTGGCGATCGCCAATTCCAAACCCGTTTTACCATCATTGGCAGTGAGCACTTCATAGCCCTTGCGTTTTAGGGTACGCTCCAAAATGAGCCGCATTGCAGGATCATCGTCAATAATCAGAATCTGAGCCATGAGTTGAGCTAAACTACCAAGGGAGAATTTCCTTGTGGATGTACTTTGGCTATCTTAGAGCAATTTCAATTGCAGATCCCCAGTGATATCGCTCAGTTAAAGCATCTGCTGCGGCTTTGTGAAGGGTTTCAGAAGCGGCACAACTTAGCGAAAGAAGATTGGTTTCAATGCACGATGGCGATCGCCGAAGGATTTACCAATGCGGTACGCCATGCCCACGGGGAAGCCTTCAAAGAATATGACATCACTGTGGATCTGTGCTTGGATCATCACCGCCTAGACATTCGCATCTGGGACCACAGCCCCACGGTTTTTAACCTCGAGGCATACTATGCCACCCAACAACACCGTCAGGTCAGCACCGAAGCCACCGGTGGTCGCGGTATGTTCATCTTGAAAAAAGTAGCCGATCACCTTACCTATGGGCGTGATCCCCAACGCCAACAGAACTATTTACACATCGTGAAATACCTTCGTCCCCGCCTATCTTCCCACTTCATCACCGTTGAACAGCTAGGCGATCGCCTCGATGATCCAGATCTCGTGATCGTTGATTGTCGGTTTCGTCTGAATGATCCCACCTGGGGCGAAACCCAATACCACCAGGGTCATATCCCCGGTGCCCACTACCTCCATCTAGACCGTGACTTGTCAGCCCCCCTACAGCGCCACGGAGGCCGCCATCCCCTGCCCGAACCGGAAGCCTTCGTCCAACTGCTTTCTCGCCTGGGCATTGAGCGCGATCAAACGGAGGTGGTTATTTACGATGATTTTCACTTCGCTTTTGGGGCGCGGTTTTGGTGGTTGCTGAAATACTATGGCCACGACAAAGCGAGGTTGCTAGATGGTGGTTTCCCGGCCTGGCAACAAGCTCAATGTCCTGTCTCTAGAGAAATTCCCGCTGTTAACCAGGGTTGCTTCATTCCCCAAGTACAAACCCAGTTGCTGGCGACCCGTGAGGATCTCCTGGTCGCAACGGATAATGAAAGGCTTGTCATTGATGCCCGGGAAGGCTATCGCTATCTAGGGAAAATTGAACCCATCGATCCGATTGCGGGTCATATTCCCGGAGCGATGAATGTTCCTTGGAAACAGGTCAGTGATGACCAAGGCTTCGCCCAACCGCCGGAGATTCAAGAAACCCTCTGGAAGCAAATGGATCCTGCCCAAGAAATTATTTTGTATTGCGGCTCCGGGGTGACAGCCTGCGTGAACTGGCTTTCCCTGGAATTAACGGGCCACACAAATCTCAAGCTTTATCCAGGGGGCTGGAGCGATTGGTGCTCCTATCTCACCCCCTAGGGCCATAAAAAATCCCCCTTGGACAGGGATTAAAAGGGTTGTCGATTGATAACAGCCAGCTAACCTATTCAGCTCTACCGGAGGCGGACAGCTTCCAACAGGCGGGAGTAGTAAAACCGGGTGCTGGTCATCTCCGTGCGGGCGATCGCAAATCCGTTATCAATTAAGATTTGGCGGATATCTACTTCCTTGTGTTGGTAGGCGCGGGTGGTTTTGCTGGGGCCAGGGAAAAATTCACCAATTTTCTTAAGAATCGTCAACCAGAAGGTTTTGGGGGCAAAGCTCAGGATCAATCGGTCTTCACTGAGGGACGCCAGATGGGCAATCATTTTCGCGGCATCCTCGGTGGGATAGTGAATCAGGACATCTAAACAAATGACCGTGTTGTATTGGCCGGTGATGCTTTCTAAATCCTTGGTTTCGAACTTAAGGTTGGGGATGCTACCAAAAAGCTTTGTGGCGCGCTCCTGGGCTTCACCGACCATTTTTTCGGAAATGTCACTGGCATAGATCGACCGTGCCCCGGCCTGTAGGAGGGGAATACTGAGGCTACCGACCCCACAACCGGCATCGCAAATACTGCGGAGGTTGAGATTTTGATCAGCTTTTAACCAAGCCACGACCTTATCGATGGTTTGTTGGTGTCCAATGCGGATATCAGCTTGGACTTTATTCACTTCCCCATCACCATAGATGCGCCGCCAGCGGTCGAAGCCCTTGGCATTGAAATAGTCTTTGACGATGGTCTTGTCGTTGAGGGAAGATGTCATGGCGGTTTAGATACGGAGAAAATAAGATTTGAATAAATGGATTTTATTATCGATTCAATAATGTAGCAGCTTTGGGAAGCCCTAGGTTTGCCGTTCTGTGGGAGACCATTGACAGTAGGGATAGCTTACAAGGTTGGCGTTGTAGTAGCGGGGTTCATGGCTGACTTCTGTCCCGACCCAATCGGGTTTGGGGAAGGGTTGATCAACAGCGGTAAGTTCAATTTCTGCGAGGACTAAACCTTGGTTTTCCCCTAGAAATTCATCTACCTCCCAACAAAACTCTCCCATGGGGATGCGATAACGGTGCTTTTCAATCTGGGGGCGATCGCCTAAGTGGGTCAACAGGGCGAAGGCATCTTCCCGGGGGATTTCGTACTCAAATTCCAGCCGAGCGATCCCTTCTGTTTTACCTTTAATGGTCAAAAATCCCTGGTCTCCGGCGATGCGTACCCGCACTGTTTTTTCGGGGGTTCGTTGGAGATAGCCCTGACGATAAAGAATCCCTGAAGCGAGATCCCGCCAGCGATCGCCAATGACAAGAAACTTGCGTTCGATTTCCTGGGGCATTGTTTAGAGAGACGGAGACAACGGCAGACCCTAGAGATTGTCGCCTAAAATTGACCTTAGCTGTGCGATCGCCCCACGAAAAAACCATGATCGAAATCCACCATCTCTCCAAGGTCTATGGCCAAGGGGACACCCAAGTTTATGCTCTCAAAGACGTAGAACTCACCATCCCAGCGGGGGAATATTGCTCGATTATGGGGGCGTCCGGCTCCGGCAAATCGACCCTAATGAATATCATCGGCTGTCTTGATCAACCCACCAACGGTGATTATTTTCTCGATGGGCAAAACGTCGCCACCCTCAGCGATCGCCAATTGGCCGTGATTCGGAATCGCAACATTGGTTTTGTTTTTCAACAGTTCCATCTCCTTCCCCAGATGAGCGCTCTCGAAAACGTGATTTTGCCAATGATTTATGGCAATGTCCCCCTCCAGGAACGCCGGGATCGTGCCATGGCTGCATTAACAAAGGTGGGGCTCAGTAGCCGTCTCCATAATCGTCCCAACCAACTTTCTGGAGGCCAACAACAACGGGTGGCGATCGCCCGGGCCATCGTGAACAATCCTTTATTGCTCCTGGCCGATGAACCCACCGGCGCCCTAGATTCCCGCACCACCCACGAAATTTTAGACCTGTTCCACAGTCTTCACGCCGAAGGCATGAGCGTCGTTATGGTCACCCACGAAACGGAAGTGGCCCGTCAAACCGAACGGATTATCTGGCTGCGGGATGGTGAAATCACCCACAACAACCTGAGTCCCGAGGAAATGATCCAAGTGGCCATGGCCCCGAGTCCCTGAAAAAAATTTAGACATTAGTGGTAGGCGGTTGGGCGATCGTAGTTCGAGGCAAATATTCCCTAGGACATAGGTTCCTCCGCAAAAAAGCGATAAAATTCGCAAATAATACCAACGCTTAGACGATCCCTTGCTACACTGCAGAACAAAACCTTAGTTTGCGGCACCATCGCCCCTCCGCGCCCTATCAATATTCAACACAACCATGAGTAACTTCCACTTTTCCTCGCCAGAGCCCACGCCCCCCGAGACCCAAGCCAACTCGAGCTTGTCTCAGAGCATGCCCCCCGAGGCAGAAGTCAACCATGTCCCAGAAAGCGCGAATCCTGATCTCCCGCAAACAACTCCTCCAACCCCAAGCAGCGCCATCCCAAAGCCTAACCCCAACAACGACGGTTATGTGATCGCCCATAAACTCCGGCAGCACAACCGCGAACTGGTCAAAACCGTTGTCCAACTTGAAGAAGCCCTCGCGGAATCCCAAGAAAAACTCCAGGCCCATATCATCCGTTCCCGCAACGCCGATAGTCTGATTTCCCAGCAAAGTGACGACCTCAATGTAAGCCAACAACAAATTAGCCAACTGGGTCAAGAATTGGAAAATGCCAAACAAAACGCCCGCAAATACCAAGAGATGCTCGCCGAACTAGAGTACAAATTCCAAGCCAGCCAAACCCAATTGGCCAAGATTGAGCGGGAATGTGCTTTGCTCCAAGAATCCTACAACGAGCAGCAACAAAAGCTTTTTGCCGCCGAACAGGAAATTAAAGACCTACAGGTGCGTCTCCAACGGCAACAGCGTTACACCCTGCAATACAAATCCGCCCTTGATGAGTGTGCGGAGCTTCCTGCTACCGATCACAACCACAGTAACGTTGAAGCTCAGATGCCGAAGACACAAAATATCCAGCCTTGGTCTGAGTCCCCTTCTATTCCCGTTCCCATTGAGGAAACCCCAGTGCCAGCGATCGCCAAAGCAGATCCCCACACCGAAGCAGATCTTGACCGACAGCTCGCGGCCCTCGAAGCAGAAATTGAAGAAATGGAAACAGTTGCCCCCCCCATTTCGCCGATCATTAAACCCACCATGAGTCTTAAGGATGCGCTTCAGGTTACTTCCCCCGTCGCCAAACGCCGTGTCAGCGCTCCCATGGCTACCCCAACCCCAGTCCAAGCACAAACCAGCAATTGGCCTGCCCCTACCCTCAATCCTGCCCGCGCCGTAAAGCGTCCCACCTCCGCTGCCCTTGTGGATCTCCCGGCTTTTTTACGTAGCTAAGGACAGTCCACCGTTGAACCCCAAAAAAATGAGTTGGTGATTTCCTTTTGAGGCGATCGCCAATTTTTTGTCACAATTTGTCACAATGTGAAAGCCAAGGAATTTTCTCCCGGAAACATCTCTATCGTCGAATGACTATGCCTAACTCCTTACCCGCTAATCTCGAAAAAATCGTCAGCCGTTTCAAACGTAAAACCGATCCCAAACAAAAATATCAACAACTGCTCTGGTATGCCACGAAGCTAGAGCCAATGGCTGACAGTGAAAAAACAGCGAACAATAAAGTCCATGGCTGCGTTTCCCAGGTCTTTATCACAGCAGACTATGAAGATGGCAAGGTGATTTACCATGGTGACTCCGATGCCCAGTTGGTCAAGGGATTAGTGGGACTGCTCATTACGGGCTTAAATGGTTTGTCCCCCGCAGAAATCCTCGCCGTTACTCCAGACTTTATTGAAGAAACCGGCCTGAATGTTAGCCTTACACCTTCCCGAGCTAATGGTTTTTATAACATTTTTAAGATGATGCAAAAGAAAGCGAAAGGCTTTGAAGTCGGATTACAAGCAAGTTCCGCCTCCTAAATGAGAAAATTTTGATATCATTTACAACAAGTAATGTTGTTTGTTAAGAAAATCGTTTAAATTTATGGCACTCTTTGGCTTATTTGGCGGCAAAAAAAAGGCTGAAACCTCCAAGGGAGACTTCTTCCTTGACTTTGAAGAAGCCCAAACCTTCGGCAACGCTGAATTGATGAAAAAATCCGTCACTATCAAGCGTACTTTTCCGAAAGTACGGGGTGAAGGTGGTGCAACCGTTGTTACCCAAGTTTCTTCTGAGACTATGCGCAAGGTAAATCCTAACCAAGCTGCATCCCGGACAACAGAAAGTAGCACAGAAGCAGCCCCTGCCCCCCAGCCTACCCTGTCTAGTTCTAAGCCCAACCTGAAAGTTGACAGCAGTATGGATATGTTCCGCAGCATGGCGAAGAACATCAAGCGTTAAGTATTAAGAACAATCACATTTTTTGACAAAATCTCAGATAGCTGAGTGGAGTCTAGGGGGAATTAACCCCCTTTTTTATTTTTAGTTTTTCCTGGATGAAGGATTAGACAAGGGCGGCAACGGAAACTTTTGCGGCGATCGCCTTGGCAATATTTACTAGCGCTTTAGCTGAAGCAGATTCCGGTTGGGCAACGACAATGGGCTTACCCAGATCACCCCCTTCTCGGAGGGCAATTTCTAGGGGAATACAACCTAAGAGAGGCACCCCTAATTCTTGGGCTGTTTTTTCGCCGCCCCCAGAGCCAAACAAATCATACTGACGGTCGGGGAGATCCGGGGGAATAAAATAGCTCATATTTTCCACGATGCCCAGCACATTCACACCCATTTGCTGGAACATTTTTAAGCCACGGCGAGAATCTAGCAGGGAAACCGTTTGGGGAGTCGTCACAATCACAGCACCAGCCATCGGTACTGCTTGGGCCATAGTGAGCTGAGCATCCCCCGTCCCAGGGGGCATGTCGACGATGAGATAATCCAACTCACCCCAATTCACTTGGTAGAGAAACTGACGAATAATGCCATTGAGCATCGGCCCCCGCCAGATCACCGGCTGATCTGGGTCGATCAAAAAAGCCATGGATACCAGCTTCACGCCGTAGTTAAATTCCGGTTGGAGAATGTCCTGACCACCGGTTTTATCGACTTTAAGCTCTACTTCGCCGATGCCCATCATATTGGGGACATTGGGGCCATAGATATCGGCATCGAGCAGACCAACTTTCGCGCCGGTTTGGGCCAAGGCGATCGCCACATTCACTGCCACACTGCTTTTTCCCACGCCCCCTTTACCGCTGGAGATCGCAAGAATATTTTTCACATTATCGATACCCTGCTGACTGGGGAGAGACTTTTGTTGGGGGGTTTCAGCGGTCACTTCTACATCCACAGCATTGACCCCAGCCAAGGACAGCACCGCGTTTTTACACTCTTCAACAATAAATTCCTTGAGGGGGCAAGCAGGGGTCGTCAGCACGAGGATAAACCTTACCGTGCCATTCTCCACCGAAACATTGCGGATCATATTGAGATCCACCAAACTTTTTTGCAGTTCAGGATCTTGAACAGGACGGAGGGCGGCCAGAATCGCTTGGGTATCAACCATGATTTGAGGAAAACTTAGGACTTAGGTTTGTGGTGCAGGCGGATGCCCACAAAAATATCGTAGAGGAAACCGAGAAAATCTTTACCCTGGAGGAGGCCAAGGGATTGAGGCGAACCTTTTTGATCCAGCAGCGGCTTGATGTAATAATAGGCCGGTTGGTACTTATACCAAGGGATGGAAGGCCACAAATGATGAATGAGGTGGTAGTTCTGGCCCAGGATGAGAATATTGAGGATTTTCCCGGGGTAAACTCTGGCATTTTTCCAGCGATCGCGCTCCTCAAAGGGGCGGTGGGGCAGATAATCAAAAAATAACCCTAAGGCAATACCGACCACCAGGGCCGGTACAAACCAGAAATTCATCACATAGCCGATAAAGCCGTACTGAATCCCCAGGTAAACAATAATGCCCAGAAACGCACGGCTAAGAAACCATTCCAGGAGTTCGTAATTTTTCCAGAGGCGGCGCTTGAAGAAAAAGATTTCGTGGTAGAAAAACCGAGCAGCGATCATCCACAGGGGCCCCCCCGTCGAGACGAAATGATCAGGGTCATTTTCGGGATCATTCACGTGGGCATGGTGCTGGAGGTGGACTCGCGTAAAAACAGGAAACGCAAACCCCAACATTAAGGCGCTGGCATGGCCGAGAATCGTATTGATAACCCGGTTACTATGGGCTGCCCGGTGGGATGCGTCGTGGATTACTGTACCTGCTAGGTGGAGTGCCAGGACATTTTCGAGGAAACAAACCCAGTCGTACCATCCCCAAAGCCAATATCCCCCCACGGAAGTCGCGATCAGGCCCACTGCGATGATGACCATCCAAACATTGGGATTCATTCCCCCCGGGGGACGTAGATACTCCCTTGGCATTACCAATGATGACGTTGCCGCCGCCGTCATAAGCTCCTGTTCTCCTCGATGTCTGTGAAAATTTGGTGAATCCTTGGGTAGTTTACAATACTTAAGGCTAATTCATAAACCTTAATGTTTTCTAAACACGTCAATAAGGGTGGTGTTAATTAACGGCTAGATATCCCTAGGTGTAAGGATTTGCGCTAAAAAGTGGGCATTCTGAAGCAGCCTAGACAGTTCCAAGGGGATAATCACTTTGTTGCAGTGTATCGTGCCTTGCTGGAATCGCTCTCTCATTTTTGTTTGACAATTAGGGAGAGTAATGGTCTCCCACGCAAATGATTAGGGTATCTGCTTTGGGTAACTGAGCAAGCTTAAACCGAGTGTTCCTGGGGTTATCGTTCCGCTATTTCTTCATTTACCTCGTGATTGAGCTTGGGTAAAAGGCGATCGCAAACGAATAGAGTGCCTGAAGCGACACAGAAGGGAATCGTAATCAGATTCAGCAGGGGGAGGCTTACTAAAGGAAGACAAATCAAGCTAAACCCCAAGCTCCCGGGGAAATCCCGGTAAACCTGGCGTAATTTTCCTCGGAAGGGAAGCCGACGCCGTTCTAGGGTGGCATCAAAAAAATCCAAGCACAGGATTGTCAGGGTCAGCCCCATACCCCCAAGATAGGACAAAACACTGCCCACCCCGGGAAGGAAATTTATCCCAAATAGGAGCGGCGAAATAGTCAGTACCAGGAGTAATTTTTTTAGTTCAAAGAGGATGGCCCGCCCAATATCCCGGAAAATTCCCACTTCGACCATCTCGAAACGGCCTGTGCGGAGTTTTTCAATCTGTTCTGATAGTTGTCCATACCAGGGTGCCCCAAGGACAACGCCGAACTGCACCAGCACCAAACCCACCCCAATGAACATAATCGAGATAAAAATAACCCCCAACAGGAACCCGAGGAAATTTGCTCCATAGTCAAGCCACTGCAGCCAGGAAGGAAGCTGGTCAATTAAACTGATCAGACTGCCACTAATCCACTGATAACCGGTGATCGCCATCCGCCAGGCCCACCGTAAAGTCAGGGTATAAAGCAAACTACCCACCACGACATTAACACCGATGGGAATGGCGAGATACTGCCACAATTTAGGATGTTTGGTGATAA
>JAYKIK010000169.1:0-9776 GCA_035284725.1 Synechococcus sp. | reverse complement strand
AAGGCGATCGCCACGTCATAGGTTGTGCCACCGACTTCATACTGAAAACTTGTGCCCAGTTTTTCCTGCAAATTAAATGGACGACGTTCAAAGGTTTGCTCTAAAATTTCCAATTCTCGAATCCGGTCGATCCGAAACTGTCTGATTTCCTTGCGTAGATGGCAATAACCCCAAACATAGGGATTACTCGCCCGATAAATATCCAGGTCATAGGGATCGAATTGTCGTTTTGATTCCTGTTGACTCTTTGGGGAGTAGTAACGCATCAAGACCGACTGTGATCGCTCACTCGCTTCAATGAGTCTCATCCAAATTTCGGGATTGACTTGAATTTCACCACCTGCCCGAAAATGCACCCGCTCATTTGCTAATTGCTGTAAATCGAACATGACTTTCGCTGGTAGACGTTCCGCTAATCGGGCGATCGCCGACTGTAACATCCCTTGAAAAACAGAACCAGAATAGGATTGCAACATTCTTGCTCCCAACGTAAGCGCAAATAATTCTCCTTGAGTAATTGGAATACTGGGCAATCGCCAGGAAGAATTGGTATAGTGCCATCCTTTACCTTTGGTGTATTCAAGGGGGGCATCAAAACGATCTCGCAAAAAATTAATATCATTGCGCACCGTTCGCTCAGAAACTTCCAGCACCTCGGCGATACGGACTTGAGTTTGTTTTTCTGGACTACGCAGTAAGCGATCAATCTCTAGGAGACGCTCTAATTGACGAGACATAGTATCGTTCAAAGGATGATACGCCCATCATAAAAAATTAACCCGGCAAAAAAGTTACCGGGTAAAAAAATAAAGCCTTCATCATAAGATTAATAACTACTTACTCAATACGCACTGGTTATTCCGGTAGTGGAACGTATTGAGGCGATCGCCTGCGTGGTTATTGATCATCCAAGTCACGGTGGGTAAAAGGCTGAGCATTAGGGCCACTGTAGGTAGCGGCGATTTGGCCGTTGCCCACTAATTGATATTTATAGGTTACAAGTCCTTCTAAGCCCACGGGCCCACGGGGTGGGAGAGTCTGGGTGCTGATGCCTACTTCTGCACCAAAGCCATAGCGGAAACCATCGGCAAAGCGAGTCGAGCAGTTATGGTAAACTCCCGCTGCATTCACTTCATTGAGGAAAATTTGGGCAGTGGCTGGGTCCTCGGTGATAATACCGTCGGTATGTTTGGAGCCATATGTATTAATGTGGGCGATCGCCGCTTCCACATCGGGGACAACTTTTATGGCCAGGATTAAATCGCTATATTCCGTCCGCCAATCTTCATCGGTGGCTGGTTGCACAGAGATAATCTTTTGGGTAGCTTCATCACCGAGCAGGGTAACTTGTTTTTCCGTCAGAGCAGCGGCAAGCTGAGGTAAGTATTCGGCGGCAATCTGTTCATGGATAAGAAGCGTTTCTACTGCATTACAGGCCGCTGGATAGTGGGTTTTGGCATCCACCACAATGGGAATTGCTTTGTCTAAATCAGCGGCTTGATCAACATATAAATGACAAATCCCATCCGCATGGCCCAGTACGGGAATATTCGTGTTTTGTTGGACATACTGCACAAAAGCATTGGAACCGCGCGGGATAATTAAATCCACATATTGATCAAGGGACAGGAGGGTTTTAATTTCTTCGCGGGTGGTCAACAGGGTGACAGCTTTGGGGGAAACGGCAGTCCCTTCGAGGGCACTTTGGATAATCTCTGTGAGCACAGTGCAGGATTGAATGGCTTCTTTGCCGCCTTTTAAAATGACGCCATTACCTGATTTGATCGCGAGGCTTGTAATCTGCATCAAAGCCTCTGGACGGGCCTCAAAAATAATCCCCAAAACCCCCAGAGGGCAAGTAACACGCTTTAGGATTAAGCCTTCAGCCAATTCCCGATGGAGCTGGAGATGGCCGACGGGATCCGGTAGGCGAATCACATCATAAATACCGGCGATCGCCCCCTGTAATTTACTCTCACCCAATTTCAACCGAGCATAAAGGGCCGGCGCAATTCCTTCCCGTTGAGCTGCTTCACAATCCGCCTGGTTCGCCGCAACAATTTTGTCCTGGTTCGCAGTAAGAGCTTGGGCAATTTTCTCCAAAGCACTATTCCGCTGGGCGACAGTTAAAGTGGCCAGCTTTTGCGCCGCTACTCGGGTTTGTTGTGCCAGTTCAATGAGATTTACCATGGTTTCTTCCCAAAATCATCCCAGTTCTAAATATTTTTCTCGAAGGCCCTCTCCCAACAGCCGAGCCAATGAACGAAAAAAGCCCATCGCAATAGGCTCTCTTTCCGGATAGGTACGGCTAATGAATCGTGTGGCGGTAATTACGAGACGCATTCAAAGGAATTTTATGCGCGGGTACCTTCAACAGCAGCCCGATAGGTCTCGACCTCTTCACTGTAGTCGATAGGAAGCACCGCACAAACGTTCGGATGGGGACGGGGGATAATGACCCAGGATTCTAGAACGCCACCATAAGCTTTTTCTGCCGCTTCGATGCCGGCTGCCATGGCAGTTTTAACTTCCGAGACATCACCACGGATATTAACAGTGAATCGGGCACTACCGACACGGATATAGCCTACTAGGGTTACGCGACCGGCTTTGACCATCGCATCTGCAGCAGCAAGTACTCCGGGAAAGCCTTTTGTTTCAAGTGATCCAACCGCAGATTGAGCGGGCATAGGGGGTCTCCTTTATCTGAACAATTAGTAAAACTTATTTATATTTGGTGTCTCACCCAAGCACATATTATTCTCTAAACTGGCCAAAACACCAAGATATTCCCTGAACTTAAGAGCGAAACTCAAGGGAGGCTTGGGTGTATTCCAGGGGGAGAATTCCGACAACATTATCGGGGGGATTGGGGACGGTGTAGTGGCTCATCACTTCACCACCGACAGTTTCTTCGGCAGCCCGTAGGCCAGCTTCCATGGCGGGGCGCACTTCCGAGGTACGACCACGAATCACAACGATGAAATTACCTTTTTCGGCTTTATCAAAAAAGACAATGGTGACACGGCCCGCTTTGACCATGGCATCGGCGGCGGCAAGGATGGCGGGAAAACCTAGGGTTTCAATGACTCCCACGGCTTCTTGCATAATCTCGACTCCTGAGGGCAAGGGATAGGGCTATATTCTCCCACATTGCCCCCCTTCTGCTACTGAAAAGTTTGGATTGTAACGATCATTCATTGTGGCCAGTTTGGCTGAAGTCTTTGTCTCGACCGCTGGCACATATGCCAAAGGGCGATTAGTTTTTGAATTTTGGGAATGGAGACGTCCCCAAGTATACAAAGGGGAATTTTTCCGAAAACGGAATTATTCTAATAAAGCTTGAATTTGTTTTAAGAGATCCAAAAGACCATGGCACCGTAAATACCGTCGCTCGGCGGATAAATCTGGATGGGAGATTAGATAGTTAATACTTCTCTCCATACGCTGGAGTAAGGCGATCGCCCCAGTGACGGGATCATCCTGGTCAGAAGATCTTTCGGCTATTACTTCTGTAATGGGATTCAGCGTATCCAGAGATTTTGGGTAATCACTACCATACGGAACAGGTTGGTCTGCTAATTGGTGAATTGTTTGTTGTAAATTTTCGATCACACCATACATTTCCATGGGATCAAAAATCTTCAAAAGACTCGTTTGGGTAACAATCCCTAAATTTTGCCCCCAGTTCCAAGAGACGACCAAACGACTAACATGTCTTTTTTGCATTTCTTGGTGTGCTGTCCATAATGAATCGTCGGGACTCAGCAAAAACAAAGGCGTACTCATGACATCCTTAACCCTTGTGGTTGCCATATTGATTTGGAGAGCTTGAAACTGGACAATATCCCGCTCTGTCACAATCCCAACGGGTCGATGATTCCCATATTCATCTTTCTGGGTAATCACAATACAGCTCACTTGATGTTCTATCATTAACTTTCCTGCTTGGAGAACAGTCGCTGTCAAAGGAGCATGAATCACTTCCGTGATCATCACATCAGCAACTCGACGCAGCCGTAGTAAATTTGCAGGTCGTAAGCTGCGACGAATGCTCTCATGGGAAATGATACCGACTAATCGTTGCTCCTCATCGACAACAGGAAGATGACGAATTCGATAACGACGAAATAGAAAGAGAGCCGCAAAAATATCCCGGGCAGAACTCTGGGGAAGTGTAATCACCGGAGAAATCATGACGGCGGCAATGGGAGTTTGGGCAAAATCAATCCCTTGAGTCGCGAGTCGCACAACATCTCGCTCGGTGACAATGCCCAATAAAGCTTGATCCGCTGCAACAAGAACGCAACCGCCGTATCCTTTGGGTTGGCCTGCCCCCCACGAAGCATCATCTTTTTCCCCAAGTGAACAGATGCGATCCCCCGTTTGACCAATCAGATTAACCACATCTCCGAGGAGCGCCGTAGGAGAAACAACCAGTGGGTGTCTATCAATAGCCTGTTCTAGGGTCAGAGTCCAAGCTAAAGAAGGCTGAGGTGAATTCATAAAAAGCCAATTCGGGTAATAAACCGATGTAAACACTGAAGTAGTCTGGTGTTCCCACTGAGCACTGTCGTTCTTGGAATATTTTTTAGTGTTTATGGGAGGTTTCAGTGTATGATTAGAGGGATGTTACAAATAAAAAGCTGAAATTATTTAAGAATAACGCTTTTAAGCCCAAAAGGTTAAGTCGATCCCTTTACTCAGGAAGTTCCGTCTGGACTTGGACTGCGGAAATTCTGGATGATTTACCGTATAAGCGATCCAAAACTCGCTTTACAGAAATACGTTGCCAAGGTCTACCGCGTTTTGTTGTGTAACCTTGAGCATTTAGCCACTCAGCAATCTTTTGTAAGGATTTTCCTGATTTATGGTGACGGCGAATAAGTTCAATAACTTGCACCTCTGCGGGATTTTCTATCAACTCGCCATTCACGGCACACTGTCCGAACGCTGGAGAGCCGAATCCCGCATAACCGCCTCGACTTGCTTTAGCCTGTCGCCCTTTTTCTAAACGCTCCCACGCAGATAGATTATTTGAAAGGTCAGCTCTCACAGTTCACATTTACTATGGTTATTTTTTCTAGTCTATCTTAGCGCAGTTTTACATTTAAGAATAAATACCGGAGATCAAGCCATGGGAATAGCCCAATTTATTGAAACAGAAACAGAATTTGATGCACTTCTGAGTCGTGATTCATTGCTTGTTGTTGACTTCACTGCAACATGGTGTGGCCCCTGTCGATTAATTGCGCCTTTTATTGATCAACTGGCAGAAACCTACCAGGATCGGGCAAACGTTTACAAAATTGACATTGATCAACATAAAGCTGTGGCCAAAAAGTTTGGCATTAGAAGTATCCCTGCGGTGCTTTTTTTCCAGGACGGTCAATTGATAAAAACCCTAGTTGGCTCAAAAACCTATGAAGAGTTTAGCCAGGAACTTGAGTCTTGTATTAATTGAGGAGCTCTAGCAAGGGCAGAGTCAACTCTGTCATCTTATTCTCGTTCAGCTGAGAGGAAATCCCCATGCATCAAGAAATGCAAATTCACTGTCCTAACTGTGGGGCAATTGCCCAACGTTTTTTAAGCGATCAACTCCCTACGGGGAAAGCCTGCCCAGGGAAACAAGTGCTACAAACGGAATGTGCTCAATGTGACTATTTTATAGTGATGTGTGTTGCCAATGGCAGTATTCCTCTCCCATTCTCTTTCACAACAACCTCTTTCACAACAACCTTGTCATATTAGTTATAATTGCCAATGGGTAGAGAACAACGCTAAAAAATTAATGAGTCGGCCCTATTTTACATTTATTTATTATTATTTAGGTATCATCCTTTAACCATAAAAACCATGACAGATAGCATTAGTATTGATAAAAAAATCGAACTGGCGCGCCAAGAAGCTCGGAACATCTGTGCAGAAAAGGGAGAAACATCACCAGAATGTGCAGCGGCTTGGGATGTGCTTGAGGAGTTGCAGGCAGAGGCTGCTCACCAACGGAGCAATAAAGTAGAAAAAACCCCGATGCAACTTTACTGTGAAGCGAATCCCGGGGATTTAGAATGTAAAATTTTTGACGATTAGTTTCCTGGGTTGTACTTTCCTGGATTTATCTCAAACAATCTTGGCGATCGCCCCTATGGAGAATGCCCTAGGCAGATAAAATTTCTACAGTCTTGGGTTGTTAACATTCAGATTTTGTGCAGGACTCTTTCAAAAATAATCTTAGGAATCTAGCCCCGGATCCGGGGCATTTTTTATGGGAAATGTGAAATCCTCACCCGTTTAAATTATGTCAGAATGCTAATCTCGCAGTAACTTTTTTGATGGTTTCAACGGTGCTGTGTTGTCATCTTATGGCACCGAATTTTTGATTTTTGTCATGCACTGAAATAATTATCCCTAGGTGAGGAAATCTTTGTCATACTCAGAACAGTCGCCTGTTGCAGTTGGGGCTTTTGCTATGATTTCTAGTTCTCTCCGGTCGGATTCTGGTGTTACGGAACCAATCACAACAACCTTGGATGTGCAAGGTATGCGCTGTGCGGGTTGTGTTAAGGCGGTGGAACGACAGTTATCGCAGCAGCCCGGGGTCATTCATGCCGTTGTTAATCTAGTTACGGAAGTGGCGGTGGTCACCTATGAACCGGAAAAAATCCAACCGGAGGCGATCGCCAATCGTCTATCTGAAGGAGGGTTCCCGAGTCAACCCCGACCGGCCAGCGGTGGAACCTTTAGTCAGTATCAGGAAAAACGCGCCCAATCCCAGCGAGAACAATATTGGCGTTTAGGGGCGGCAGTGGTGTTATTGATCGCCTCGAGCCTGGGACACCTGCATCACTTGACGGGACTGAAAATTCCGTTTTTGCACCTCATGGGAGTCCATTGGGGGATGGCGACCTTGGCTTTGTTAATTCCGGGGCTACCTATTCTGCGGGATGGTTGGACAGGCTTAATGAAAGGCCATGCCAATATGAATACCCTCGTGGGCTTAGGAACGTTGAGCGCCTACCTCACGAGCTGTGTTGCCTGGTTGCTGCCCGAGTTAGGTTGGGAATGTTTTTTTGATGAGCCAGTGATGTTATTGGGGTTTATCTTCCTCGGTCGTACCCTAGAGGGCAATGCCAGACTAAAGGCGATCGCCGCCCTCGAATCCCTTTTGGCCCTCCAACCCCAGGGGGCACGCTTGATGGGACGGGAACATAAAGGGGAAACGGAGGAAATCATGATTCCTGTTGCCCAGGTGCAGATTGGCGAGTGGGTGCGGGTGCTGCCGGGGGAGAAAATTCCGGTGGATGGGGTCATTATCCGAGGCGAAACCACCGTGGATGAGTCGATGCTAACGGGGGAAGCATTGCCCCAAACTAAATCCGTTGGGAATTTGGTGAAAGCAGGCACCCTGAATCAATTGGGGATGCTCATTGTGCAAGTCAGCCAAACAGCTCAAAACACAATGCTGGCCCAGATTATCCGCACGGTAGAAGCGGCCCAAACTCGCAAAGCCCCTGTGCAAAAACTGGCGGATACCGTCGCAGGCTATTTTGCCTATGGGGTGATGGCTTTAGCCGTGCTGGTATTTCTCTTTTGGGAAGGGATCGGCACTCCACTTTGGTTTGTAGGTGAGGACGTCAATCCAGAAATCTTGAGCTTAAAATTGGCGATCGCCGTGTTGGTCATTGCTTGTCCCTGTGCTCTGGGTTTAGCAACGCCGACCGCTCTCCTGGTGGGAACTGGGCTGGGGGCGGAACAGGGGATCATTATCAAAGGAGGGGATGTTCTGGAGCGACTCAACCAACTGACCACCGTTGTTTTTGATAAAACGGGCACCCTCACCGAGGGGCAACCGCAGATTACGCATTTACTTTGCTTGAATCCATGGGCAGAAGATCGCCTTTTACAGTTGGCCGCCAGCCTTGAACAACGCACCACCCATCCCTATGGCAAAGCCTTTGTGACCATGGCCCAGGAAAAATCCCTCGAACTGCTGGAACCGGAGGCAGTTGAAACGGTTTTGGGTCAAGGGATCGCTGGAACAGTGGATGGCCACCCAGTCCGCATTGGGAATCAGGCTTGGCTCAGGACAGATCAAATTGAAATTCCTGTAGCCTGTCAAAATACCCTGGAAGCCTGGGCTAAAGTCGGTCACACCCCTATTTTGATCGCCATTGATCAACAACTGGCTGGGTTAGTGGCGATCGCCGATCCGATCCGGGCCGATGCCGCTACTTTGATTGACAAACTTCATGGCCGAAACCTTGAAATTATCCTTCTCAGTGGTGATCAAACAGCGGTGGTACAAAAATTAGCCGAGAATCTTCACCTTGATCAAGCCCATGGGTCTCTTTCTCCGACAGCAAAAGCGGCCTTTCTCCGGGAGCTTCAGGAAAACCAGAAAGTTGTTGCGATGGTTGGAGATGGCATTAACGATGCCCCGGCCCTGGCCACCGCTGACATTGGTATTTCCCTCCAGAGCAGTACTGATGTTGCCCTGGCCACCGCAGATATTGTTCTCATGGGCGATCGCCTCTTGGATTTCAATAAAACCCTGATCCTCAGTCGCGCCACTGTCAACGTCATTCGCCAGAATCTCCTCTGGGCCTGTGGCTATAACCTGATTGCGATTCCCCTCGCCGCGGGCATTTTGTTACCCCAATTCGATTTTGCCCTCAGTCCTGCCAGTGCCGCTGGGTTAATGGCCATGAGTTCCGTCCTGGTGGTGACCAATTCCCTCCGTCTAAAAAAATTCCTCCCACCCCAAACAGCGGCAGAAGGAAAATGCGTTGAATAAGTTAGGTGATCGCCAAAGCCCTTGTTCTAACGCACCGTGAATCCATAGCGATCCTGAACGGTATAACCCCCAGTAGGCCAGTTGTAATAAACCCGTACCTCATAATTCCCCGGCGGCAGGCCATTGAACTGGCGGGAGCCGGAGCGTCGACCGTCGGTATAGAACCACTCATCGTAGGTATCATCGGGAGCACTAGCCAGCACAATAGTGATCCAATCACCAGCATTTCCTGGGAGGTTGGCGTAATTTACCAAAATTGCTTCGTTAGCCCGGTAACTGGTTTTATTCGTGGAAACATTCCCACTACTGACGCTATTCCCAACGTTGCCAACGGTAAAAGCATAGCGATCCTGAACGATATAACCACCAGCGGGCCAGTTGTGATAAACCCGCACCTCGTAGCTCCCCGCCGCCAGGCCATTAAACTGTCGAGAACCTGACCGCTGGCCTTCGGTGTAGAACCATTCTTCATAGGAATTGTCGGGGGCATTGGCCGGGACAATGGTGATCCAATCGCCGGAATTTCCCGGGAGGTTCGCATAATTGACCAGGATCGGCTCACTGGGGCTGTAGTTTGCCTTTTGGGTCGCGACTTGCCGGCCCGTCGGGACTTGACTTAGGAGCAGGGGGGCAGAAGCAGGAACCGTCGAGGGTAAGGAAACACTGGGCTGGGCGATCACCCCTTCAAGGCAAACACCGAGGAGTAAGGGTAAGCAGGGTAGTAGAGACCGTAATCTGAATTTCATAGGGAACCTTGCAAGGGATAGGAACAGGGTAGGCGATCGCCATGGTGTTATGGGCAGTGAAACCGTTAACTGACGACCTCCACCAAGATTATAGTGAGCCTTTTTCTCGGGCTATGCAGTTATTTCAAGCTTGGGCGACAGAAAAAAGGAAAAATAGGCTTGTAGTCCGGCTGATTGACTGACAAAAGTTTAAGTGGGCTCATAGGAGTAGATTTGAAGGGTAAATTCAAGACCGT
>JAYKIK010000168.1:0-5147 GCA_035284725.1 Synechococcus sp. | reverse complement strand
CAGTCCTTTGAAGAAACCCTCGACCAAGCGAAAACCGCAACCCTAAATAGTTTAGAGGCAGGCTGTGGACGAATCCTCATTGAGCTTTGTTTCCCGGAAATTGCTCTGAAGGCGCAGGCTTTGGCGTGGGATTGGGCACAACTTTTTGTCGAGGAGTATGGCGCAGGTCTAAAGATTTTCTTTCCGGATACGGGGGCAGCAGCCTTAGCCCGGCGGGATTGGGGGGAAATTCCCTTTAAGGTGACGGATATTGGCACTTCGCGATCGCCTATCGAAAACAAAATCGGTGACGATGACCAGCTTTTTATCATTGTCTGTCCATCAGCGGTAGAAGTGGGCCAGGTGGAAAAGCTCTGTAATTTGGCAGGCGATCGCCCGGTGATTATGCTGATTCCCCAACTGGAAGATGTGTCGATTGTGGGCATTGGCTATGCGGCGCGACAACTGCGGGAGCGGTTCATTAGCACCCTCGAAACCGCTTACTACATCCGACCCTACGAAGGGGCAATGGTATGGCGGGCCTATCCTTCGGCTTGGGAAGTGTACCTGGAAAAAGAAGAAGACCAGTATGAGCTAATCGCCACGGAAACCAGCAAACCCCTCGGGGAATATTTAGAGCGGCTCCTGTTGGCAGCGGTGGAACCGGAAGCGGGCACTGGGGAAAATACGGCGGCACCGAAAATTAAGAAAACAGGTATCCTCGGCGGGCTACAAAGTTTCCTCAAAGCCCTGAGCAATTAGACAGGGGGCGACCATGAAGACAGAAATAACCATCGCCGTGGTGGGAGATGTCCATGACCAGTGGGACGCAACAGGCGATTGCCTTTCCCTGGAAATCCTGGGGGCGGATCTGGTGCTGTTTGTGGGAGATTTTGGCAATGAAGCGGTGGACTTGGTGGGACAAATTGCCGCCTTACCTCTACCGAAAGCGGTGATCTTTGGAAACCACGATGCTTGGTACACCGCCTCCGATTGGGGCCGGAAAAAAGCCCCCTATGACCATGCCAAAGAAGACCGGGTGCAAGCCCAGTTAGACCTCCTGGGGGAAACCCATGTGGGCTATGGTCACCTGGATTTACCGGAATTTGAGCTGTCCGTTGTGGGAGCCCGCCCCTTTAGTTGGGGGGGAGAGCAGTGGAAAAACAAGGAATTCTATGGCGATCGCTATGGGGTGTATGATTTCGCCGAATCCCTCGCTTTAATGGAAAAAAATATTGTGGATTGTCGGTACGAAAATTTGATTTTCTTCGGTCACAATGGCCCCACGGGTTTAGGCAGTGCCCCCGAGGATATGTGCGGCCGTGATTGGAATCCCATTGGGGGCGATTTTGGCGATCCGGATTTTGGTCAGGCGATCGCCGCCGCAAAGACCCAAGGGAAGAACGTTGCCCTTGTCACTTTTGGCCACATGCACCACAGCCTCCGACACCGCAAAGATCGCCTCCGCACCCAGCACAAATTTTTAGACAATACCCTCTATTTCAATGCCGCCCGGGTGCCCCGCATCCAGACCTACAGCAATGGAGAACGTTGGCACAGTTTTTCTGTGATTACCCTCACTGATGGCCAACCCACCAAAGCGGAACTGGTGTGGATCAACCCAGTCCAACCGCAGCAAACCCGCGAAACCCTCTGGTCGCGGCTCCCTAACCCACTTCCGTAATTTCGATCACGTTGCCGTCAGGATCCTGTAAAAATAAGGCCCGCCGTCCCGATTGACTCAGTTCGTAGGGATAATTTTCGGCATCTAACTGCGATCGCACCCCATCTAGATTTTTCACCCCAAAAGCCACATGGGGATTACGGCCCAACTTTTCTGGATTTTGTAAGGGGGCCCGGAACGTCGGATCTTCGATGAGATGGAGTTGCATTTGCGGCAGTTGGTACCAAATGCCCCCGTAAGTAAAGGGACGCTCCACCCGGGGTAAGCCCAACAGTCGGTCATAAAACGCAGCCGCCCGGTGCACATCCGTCACCAGAATCGCCGTGTGTAGACAGCCGGTCACTTGAATCGGGGAGAAAGCCATTGAAACAGATTAGTCCGCGTGAAAACAATTACAAAAAGCTTAGCTAAAGGCGATCGCCCTGGGGGTGACATTTTCCTAGGAATCCGTCGTCGCAAAATTAACCCATCCTTCAATTTTAGGCCCCAACCGGAACAAAATAGACTGGGCCAACCCGAGGTGATCCGCCCCCAACAGTAACATCATCGCCTGGGCTTTAAGGGGGCTCAACTGCGCAGGGCAAGTTTGGAAATCAAGGGTCAGTACCGTCGATTCTCCCCACACCTCTCGATAGATCTGACATTGACTAGGCAAAATCCCCGTGAGCTTGCGAAATCGTCCTAAAGCTTCTTTTTCAAAGGCAGCACTACTACCCTGGGTCGAAAAAGGTTGGTGGTTCATGGTGACATTGCCATGGCTGACAAAACGTGTACTTCTTCTTTTACCTTAAGGGTTGCCTCGGGGCGGTGACAGAAGACGTTAGAATTTTTATCCTTCCCTATTTAATGTCACAATGTATGAAGAAATATGGCCTTTTTCTCTGTTTCGTAAAGGATTTAAACATTGGGGTGAGAGGGGATTTCAAAAAATAACGTAAGATCGAGATAGCATTTGTTTCTCGACAAACAAAGTTATTTTTGGGCACTGAAATGGTTGAGTTTAATCGACTGGAAAAAAAAGGCATTGAACGCAGTGTCCGCCGGGGACTTCTCAATCAGATCCGCCATGGCCTAGACATTAAATTTCCTCAGGATGCGGAGCTTTTATTCGCAGACATCCAGCGGGTTCCCAGCATCTATGCTCTTAAGATCATTGAAAATCGTATCTATCACCTCAATACGGTGGAAGAACTCCGGTTGCTATACCGCAATTTGTTGTAATGTGGGCCAAGGATAGGTAGGGCGGCCATGGGCTTTTTAGATAATATCCACAGCTTAAAAACCTTTATTTGTGCTTTCCACCCGATTATCGTCATCGAAACCGTGGAAGAGGAACGGGTTGAAGCTCTCCTCCGGGAAGTGGCCAAAGATTTACATACGCCCCTATTTGAATGGACTGTAAACCTTGGCCTCGCACCTACCCCCGGTACAAAATATGCTCCTCGCACCAATGAGTATGCTCGTCCCGGTACAAATAAACCCATTCCCTTTGACAATACTGCTGACCCCCTCGATGCCCTGAAGTATATGGGCCAGATGGAGCGGAATGGCATTTTTTGGCTCAAGGATTTTATGCCCCACCTGGAGGATCCCAAGGTACTGCGGGAGGTGCGGGAACTGGCGGATGTCTATGGCCAGGTGAATTCAGCGTTGGTGCTCACGGGGGATGCGGTGATTTTACCGAAGGCGATCGCCCATGATGCGGTGTATTTTGAATTGGCCTTGCCGGACGGGGATGAGCTTTACCAAACCCTTTCGGAGGTGATGCGGGAACTGAAAGTACGCCACAAGTTAACGATCAATCTCCAGGGGGAAGAACTGAATCAATTTGTCCACGCCCTCAGCGGCATGACCCTGAAACAAGCACGCCAGGCGATCGCCTATGCCGCCCTGGTGGATGGGGAACTGAATGGGGCCGACATCTTAAAGGTGATTCACCGCAAGGCCCAGATCCTCCGGGAAGAATCCCTCCTTGAACTGTTTCCTGTGGAGGAAAATACGGCGAAATTGGGGGGCTTTGTGGGGCTGAAACAATGGCTGAAGCGCGCCCAGGTGGGCTTTAGTGCGGCGGCGAAACAGGTGAATCTGCCGGCACCGAAAGGGATTTTAATTGTCGGAGTGCAGGGGTGCGGCAAATCCCTCGCGGCAAAAACCATTGCCCGGGAATGGCAACTGCCTTTGTTAAAACTCGATGCGGGTCGTTTATACAACAAATTTGTCGGCGAGTCAGAGAAAAATTTTCGGCAGGCGATCAAACTCGCGGAATCCATGGCCCCGGCGGTGTTGTGGATTGATGAAATTGAAAAAAGCTTTGGTAATCCTAGCGGTGAAGGAGATGGGGGTCTGAGTCTTCGTCTGTTTGGTTCTTTTCTCACTTGGCTCCAGGAAAAGTCCCAGGAAGTTTTTGTGGTGGCGACGGCCAATGATCTGCTGCAACTCCCCCCGGAACTGTTGCGGAAGGGGCGTTTTGATGAAATTTTCTTTGTGGATTTGCCCAATGCCCAGGAACGGGCAGCGATTTTTTCGATTCATCTCACCCGCCATCGGCAAAATGTCCAAGCTTTCGACCTCCGTACCCTCGTTACGGCGGCGGCGGGCTACAGCGGCGCGGAGATTGAACAGGCGATTATCGCGGGTCTATACCAAGCCCTCTACGAACAAACACCCCTCACAACGGATGCCCTGGTGGCCCAGATGAAAAGTACGGTGCCCCTGTCGGTTTCACGGCGGGAGGATGTGGAGAAATTACGGGCGATCGCCTCGGAACGATTTGTGTCGGCACGGTAAAATACCGGGATGCGCATCTATGGCAATCGACAGATCAAAACCCTCCCCGGCGAGTTGACGCGGCCCACCCTGGCGAAGGTGCGGGAGGCCATTTTTAACATTTGGCAAGGTCAGGTAGCTGGTTGTCGCTGGCTGGATCTCTGTGCGGGGTCCGGTTCCATGGGGGCAGAGGCCCTATGCCGTGGGGCTGTGGAAGTTGTTGGCATCGAGAAAAACCCCCAAGCCTGTCGCATTATTCAAGAAAATTGGCAAAAAGTCGCTCAACCTGACCAAAAATACCAAATTTTAAAGGGAGATCTCCTTAAACGTTTGGAAAATCTGGGGGGCGAAACCTTTGATTTAATTTATTTCGACCCGCCCTACGCCGCAAAACTCTATGACCGGGTTTTAACCAAAATTGTCGATTTAGCACTGCTCGCCCCCACCGGAGAATTAGCCGTAGAATACGACCCCAAACTCTGGCAACCGATTGAATTATCTGGGTTAGAACTGTTTAAGGAAAAAAACTACGGCAAAACGGCGATCGCCTTTTACTGTCCTGCTGATTAACACTCCCCTAACCCCTCTCAAGAGGCTACTGTGTACACACAAGTAGGGTGAACTAAAATGGAGGAGTCGAGAGGCAGGAAATTCCAATGGATAATCCAATCCTGATTCACGCTACACAAATGAGCGGCAGCTCCTTTGGCGACCCTCG
>JAYKIK010000167.1:0-16573 GCA_035284725.1 Synechococcus sp. | reverse complement strand
AATCCGCTGTCGGTATTCGGCGAGGCCGTCGTCACTGGGGGGATCGCTTTTGCGATTACCTGGGCCGCTGGCGCAGCGGTTAATGCCGGCACTTGCTGGGGGCTGTCCTGTTGTCCATCCCCTGGCGGCAGATATACACTTCCCCCCGTTGCCTCAAATGCCATTACTGTGGTGGCCATGGGCCCGGAGGTAATCGTTAAAGCAAGGCCACAGGAGACAAGGCGCAGTCTAGTTAAGGTCATTTTTTGAAGATTTGCCATAACGGACTTGGAGGAAAGATTTGTTACAGATTTTAGAGTATCCCTAGCTACTGATGGCCCAGGGGGCCCAGCGAGGGACCTTAATGGAAAGCACAGCTTGGTGATTACCCCAGGATATTTTTATTTTTTCTTAAGCTTTGTTTAGCTCTTAATATTCGCCTTGTTCCGGCGGGGCTAAGTCAAAGAAAACTTATTGCTTTCTTAAGTAATTAAAATGCAAAAATCTGTGCGACTTTAGGGAGTAAGTCGGCAAGAAAATGGCATACAGGATGAGCCTATCGAAATCCTTCAAGAAAATCAATACTTTGTCACGTTTTGCTGCATTGTGGGCGGGACCTTTGCCTTTACTTCGTTAATTTTAGGTTGGGTACAAGTAAACAATTCTTCTATCTGAAGCTATTATAGCCATGTCAGCTATGTAAATTTCGATCACAATCTATGCAGTCATAGATCTATAAAAATTTAGGTGTTGTTTTTTTAGAAGAAATGGGTATATTGTTTCTTGGGTGAAAAAAATGCAGGATTATTTGCCTTACAGTCGATACTGTTTGTTACTTTGGTGCTCTACAAACACCCGAGCTATCAATCGAATACCCAAGGGATTACTGGTCTCTTACCAACTAAGGGAGCTGTAACCCCTGAAATGTTGTCTTAAAACTTGGAGCTTGCTCTTACTATGAAAAAACTTTCCCTCGCACTGGCCGCTGCCGGTGCCCTCTCCCTCGGTCTCGCTTCCTCCGCCCAAGCTGGCGAAGGTGGTATTGCCGCCGGTGCCGCTGCTACCTTTAGTGAGACAGGTGAAGTGCAAAGTTTGTCTGTTGCTGCTTCTGTTGGGAAGAGCGGTGCTGCTGTTTCTGTTCGTAGTGGCCGGACTTCAGTTCTAGTACAAGAACCTATTACTGAGACAGTACCCATTCTCTTTGGGCCTATTGGCGATCAGCAAATTGTCGGTGAGGAAGTCAACGTTGTTGGTTTTCAACCAGTCCTACTCGAGTCTGAAGGTATCGTAAATGAAGCCTATGCTATCGGTACTGGTGGCGTCATCACTGCCAACCGTATCGGTGATGCGACTACAACCACTGATGAGGGAGGAATTAGTAGTACGCCTCTACCTGTATTTGAGGAAACAGGCGATCCGTTCCTGGCCACCCCTCAAGCCAACGAAATTGGTAGCGGCACTGCTTCCTTCGTTGTTTTTGATCCTGCAACTGGAGATGTTGTTCTTGTAGAAGGGAACGGCTTCGGAAACTAACTTTTACTTAGAGAATAGCTTGCTCGCTGTTCTGTAGGACTTCAAAAGCTATGGTTAAACAAGCTTAATCATAGCTTTTTTTATATTGTGCACGATGTAATCATGCCGCTAAGAGACCTGGTAGACTAACAGGGCTTAAGCCTTTGCCATATTTCAAGCAAACAGCTGAGAACAGCCATAAAAATCCTTTTAAGTAAAACCCTGTTATTGATCTACTGCTATGGACCAAGAGTTTCTCCCCATCTTTTACCTCTCCATCCTCGTTGCCCTGCTGGGAGGATTAGCTTTTTTCCTGTTCCGTCAAGTGCTTAAGACCCGCCGTGTTGAAAACACATTTTCCCAGCTACAGACCAAGTTAAAGCAAGGCTCCGGCACCGCCAAAGAATATTATGAACTGGGCAGTCTCTACCTTGATAAGAAACTCTACGTCCAGGCAGCACAGCTCCTGCAAAAAGCCCTGAAGGTGGAAGATGGCCTAGAACCTGAAAACCAAGCCCTCGTTTACAACGCCCTAGGGTATGCCTATTTCGCCCAGGAACAATATGATCTAGCGATCCGGCAGTACAAAGCTGCCCTGAAAGAACTCCCGGATTATGTCACTGCTTTAAATAATCTGGCCAATGTCTATGAGAAAAAACAGATGACCGCCAAGGCCCTGGAAACTTACGAACTTGCCCTCAAAGCAGAACCGGACAATAAAACCGCAAAGAAACGGGCTGAATCGCTCCGTAAACGATTCGCCGCTGCTTCCTGAATACGCCCTCTGCCTGCGGCATCTCCCCTAAGGGCCACCCCTCTAGCTCCCCCCTAGGGGAGAATGGCACTTTAGTTAGTTCTTAAAGAGCGTTGTGATGAGAACGGTAATGGTGGCACTGGCGATCAGGCCAAACGCTAAATTCACCACCCAACGCATCCCTTTTTCATAGACATCTAATTGCAGTTTGAAGGTATTGATCTGTTCATCGACGTCCCGAGCGAGGCCGTCGATTTTGGCGTCGACATCCCGGGCAAGGCCATCGATTTTGGTGTCAACGTCTCGGGCGAGATTGTCGATTTTAGTGTCAACATCCCGGGCGAGGTGATCAATTTTATCAATCACGTCCTGGAGTGTGGGTTCTGCTTTAGGGCTGCTCATGGGGAGAAAAAAGAGGCGGTTTGTACTCTCTAAAATTGTATTTGATCCCAAGGCGTTCCTGGTTAGGCTAGAGGTCTTTTGTGGGCCCTGGATTACTTCACCCGGGCCCGGAAACGAATGTAGCCGTAGGAATTGGGGGTACCTGCACTGGTGGCATTTGCAACACTAGATAGTTCAACCCGGATAGTACCATTGACATTATCTGCAGCAGTCATTGGGATTAGAGATGCGGGCTGAACACAACCTGTTGGTACAAAACCGGGATTAATGAATTGTCCGGCGTCACTATCGGCAATACCAGTCAAGTTGGTACTTGTCTCACTTAAATCGAGTTTAATCCCCAAGTCGGGAGCAGAACCGTAGCTGTTAGGGATGTAATCTAGGTATTGAGAAAGGGGGTCACAGATCTTGACGTTACTTGCTGCGGAATTACCTTTGTTCAGGAAATAGATAGTATATTCCACGGTATCCCCTGGTGCCGCTCCAGCACTGAGGGCACCCAGTAAGTATTCACTCGGCCACTTGGGATCATCGTCAGCAGAATTGCTGATCCCATCATTATTGAGACTGCTATTGGGCACATCATTAATCGCTGTAATTCGTTTGACGAGTAGGAGATTGGGTGGCCCCCCCACATTGGGACTGATAATCGTTGTGACGAGGAACGAATCATTGGACGTATTAATATCCCCACCTGGGCCATCGGATACCTCGGCCACATTCGTGACGACGGTGGCATTGGCGGCAACATTCACAGTAATGGTGATCGGTGGGTACTGTGGTTCGTCACCGGTGAAGGGATTACTCTCGGGGTCATTGGGGTCTGGGCCAAAAGTAGGGTCCGCTGCTAGGCTGTCCGTACGGGTACAAGTCACCGTTTGACCCAAAGTGTTACAGTTCCAGCCGCCACCACTTGCCGCTGTGGGGGTTAATTCGCTGGGCAAAACATCAGTAACCGTCACCGTCGTTCCATCGGGCTTGGCGAGACCGCCTAAGTTGTAGACAGTCAATGTGTACTGGGCCCCGGTTTGGCCTTGGGTCAAGGTTGCAGGAGCTGTCTTAATAATGGCGAGGTCCACTTGGTTAATGAGGGTCGGCTCAGTATCGCTGTTGTTAGCAAGATTCGTATCGGGGGGGGTCGAAACGATCGCCGTATTGGCAAATTCCAGGCGTGCTGTTGGGGAAACTTCAACGGTTAAAGTGATGTCTTGATACAAAGATTCTGCCGCTAGGCCATCGTTACGGGTACAACTGACTGAATTACCAAATGTGTTTGCCGGAGAAGGTGCGCCACAAGTCCAGCCAGTCCCAGCCGCGCTTAGAATTTTTAAATCGAGGGGCACTGTGTCTGTAACCGTCACTACATTGCCGGATGCCAAGGCATTATTGCTGACATTTTGAACCCTCAGGGTATAGGTCGCATTGGTTTGACCCGCATCAAACGGATCATTGGCTATTTTTGTGATAGCAAGGTCTGGGATCGAAATGATCGTTGTGGAATCAGAGTCGCTGTTGTTGGCTATGTTTGTTTCGCCTCCTGCCTCAGGTGTTCCAGCGCTACCGCGGACAGTGGCGGTATTCACTAGCGGAGAGGAGGCATTACTGGCAACATTAACGCTAAGAGTAATTTCTGGATAGACATTAAATCCACCGGGAAGCACAGTGCTGACATTCTGGCGATCGCAAATGACCGTTTGCCCAGAAATGTTACAACTCCAACCGGTACCACTGGCCTCAGTGGGCGTTAATCCGACCGGTAAAGTATCAATCACCTGAATGGGACTGGTGCCATTGGTGGGAGCACTACCAATATTGACCACCTGCAGAGTATAAATTGCCCCCACTTGACCTTGCTGGAAATCACCAATGTGAGTTTTGACAATCGTTAGATCTGGACGAGCATTAATGGGTGTTGTGAGGCTCGCAGTATTGTTATCTGTTCTCAGTTCACCTTCCCCTTGCACGCTGACGTTGTTGGTAACGCTGGCTGGTGCCGTGGAAGAAATATTGACTGGCAGAACAAAGGCTGATGAACCATTAGTGGCTGCTAAGACAACATTATTGGTGCAGATCACCACTTGTCCTGTGGCATTACAAGTCCAACCATTATTTGTATATGGGTTAGTAAAGTTTGGTGTAACTCCTGTGGGTAATGTATCGGTGACAGTAATCGTGCCAGATGTTGCTGCGGAACCGATATTCCTTACGGTTAGGGTATAAGTACCTGTGGAACTCTGGGTAAAGGAAGCAGGGCCAGTTTTTTCGATTGTCAGATCAGGCACACCGAGGATTGAGATGGAGAGAGACTTGCGATTATTGGTAGTATTGGTTTCTCCACCTGCCACAGTAGGATCTCCCACACCACTACTAATGGGATTGGCAGAAAAAACATTCGTTCCTGTCACTTGAGCGATGTTGACGACATCACCTAGGGTTGCATTTTCAGCTACACTCACCTCGATAAAAATTGAGGGATAGAACAAATCGGGGGCAAGGGAATTAGAACGATTACAACTAATAGTTTGTGTTGTTGGGATAGAGCAAGTCCAACCCGTACCAGTGGCGGAAATAGCCGTTAGACCACTGGGTAGAGTATCGGTGACAAAAACATTGCCTGGGTTTGTAGCTGTGCTCCCTGCATTAAACACCCTGAGTTCATACACAGCACTTCCCCCTCGCCTGACGGTACTGGGGCCAGTTTTGAAAATTGTGAGATCTGGGGGCGCAGTTGTAAGGCTGAAGCTATTGTTGGACGTGTTGATTTCATCCCGGCCATCTGAGTTTCCATACTGGACTACAGCAGTATTCGTAAAGCTTCCAGAAGTTGGAAATCCAGTAACTGCGATGATGATATCTTCAAAAAAGTTCCCAACAGCGACGATGTCTCTTTGTGTGCAACTGATAACCGAATTGGATACTGGAGCATTATTAGTAATGGTGCATGACCATTGGTCACTACCGACTTGGGAAGAAAAAGTGACCCCCGTTGCATTTACCCCCAATGGCAAAGTATCAGTCATTGTCGTAACTGTTGTTAGTGAATTATCTGTTGATGCAGAGGCAGTTGGCTCGTTACGGACTTTAACAACATAACTTCCTGTGCTTCCCGTTTGTGTGAGGGTCTTAGAAACTGTGAGGTCTGGCTTATCCCCTGTGCCCGTAATTGTCGAGCTACTGTTATTGTTCGGATTTGTGTCACCACCATTATTGTTCGTGGCATCAATCGTCACAGTATTCTGGACTGTTAGCGCCACGCCTGAAGAGATCGACACATTAACAATAATGGTTATGGAAGACCCAGGTTCTAAATTAGGGTTTGGATTAGTACAGTTAAAGTCTGGGGTAGTACCCGTCGGAGTAGGAGTGATAGGTGTACTGCATGTCCACCCAGACGGTAATGTATCAGGGCCAGTGTAGGACACTCTATTGTCATCAATTACGTCATTAAAGGTAATCCGACCTGTCGTCATGCTTCCACCAACATTAGTCACCGTAATGGAGTATTGTGCATTGGTGCTACCAGAGGCGAAGCTACCAAGGGCTGTTTTTTGAATCGTGACGTCAGGGCCCGTAAAGGTTTTAAGTTCTGTTTCGTCATTGGTAGGGTTGGGATCGCCTGTCACATCCACAAAGGCTCGATTGGTGAAGCTTTGATCAGATCCAGTGACAGCATTGGAGCTGATTTTGACGGGAATGGTTAAGGTCGAGGTTCCAGTAGGCGCTAGGTTGGTGGAATTGGTACAGGTGATGACTTGAGTAAAGTTACCGGGAATTGCACTGGCGGTAGTAGTTGGAGAAACTGGACTCGGATTGCAACTCCAACCATTGTTGGTGTAGGTTGTGTTAGTTGTGTCAATGGCAATACCTGTCGGCAGCGCTTCAATCACTGAAATAAGACTGCCATTGGTTGCCCCACTGCCAACGTTCGTGATTGTTAAGGTATAGGTCGCGGTGCCACCTTTGGTAAAGATAGAGGCGGGACTACTGGTTTTGGCGATCGTCAGATCGGGAAATGAGCCAATGGCGATCGGTAATGTTGCTGTATTGTTCGTGGTATTGATATCACCACCAGAGCCAGTTTGAATCGTGGCTGTATTGACAACATTACCTGGGGTCGCATTGGCGGCAACGTCTACAGTAATGAGAATATTGGGCAAATTTGCATTGACGGCAAACACATCAGCGCTATTCGTCCGCGTACAGGTAACGGTTTGACCAGAGGTTGCACAGGTCCATCCATTGGATGTATTAGCATTGGCGATCGCCGTGGCATTGGGGACTAGACCTGTCGGTAATGTATCGGTAATGGTGATTTGTCCAGAGGTAGATGCTGTGCCAACATTTTGCACCCTTAATGTGTAAATGACGGTTTGGCCTTGGGCAACACCGATGGGCCCTGTTTTTGTAATGGCTAAATCTGGAGCGGCGATAACAGATGTCGTAATTTCCGCCGCGTTGTTGTTGGGATTTAAATCATTGGTCGTGGAGACGGTGGCACGGTTGATAATATTGCCTGCTGTTGTGGGGAGAAAGACATTGAGGGTTAGAGTTGTGGAGGCGTTGCCTGTTAGGTTTGATGGGGTGGTAAAGGTGAATGGGCCGATATCTCCTGGTGCACAGGTTTGATTGAGAGCATTGCGACAAGTCCAAGTAAAACCAGGAGCAGCGCTAAAACTTTGAAAGGCTGTTCCTGGGGGTAAGGTATCAGTGACAGTTAAGCCCCCAGTGGTCGCTACAGAAGTTGTATTGTCGAGGGTGAGGGTGTAGCTACCGATACCACCCGCAGGAAAGGGTGCCGTTGCCGTTTTGGTAATCGCAACATCTGGAGATTCGAGCACCGTAATCGCAAACGCCCCAAGGCCAATCCCAAAATCGGCATTGTAATGGTAACTTCCCCCGGAAAAGTCAAGAATCAAGTGATTGACTTGGATCGTCCCCCCGCCAGGCACAGGAGTGCCTAAGACTTTAATCCGATAACGGGTCGTGACGGTATTCCCAACTTTTCCATCCCCGACATCTTGGTTGGGAATGGGCCCTGAACAGTTACTGGAACTGGCTCGATAGCCTAAAACATCCGGTGGTCTAATCCAACCACAAGCATCGTTATAAACACTGGCCGTATAAACCCCTGGATCAGAGGAATAGGTCGTTTTAACGTCGGTAAATTCAAAGACAGCGTTGGGAAAATCTGTACTAATGGTTAGCTGAGGATAGCCCGTTGCAGTCTTGGTAACCAGGGTATATTCATAGGACTGTCCAACAAATACCGTAGATGGGCCAGTGAAAGAAACAACACTATTACGAGCTTGGGAGAGAATTTTTTCGACATAGAGCTGTTGGACACCATTGCTTCCCGGAAAAAGTTCGGCAACCCTCTGATTTGTATCTACCGTGGTAACCCCTGAAGCACGGGCTTCGATTTTGTATTGTTGGAAGGTGTTATAGGCGGCGGGAGTACGCTGAATCACAACGTTGAAATAGGCGTTGTAACAGTTTGCCGGCGTAATGTTACTGATGCCAGAGTCAATAAAAGCATTGTTATTGAAGTTAGGGGGAGTTGACCCTGTAGGTAATGAGGCAATGGTCAGGGTATCAGTGTTTGAGCCTAGGGCAGTGACTGAAATGAAATTATTGGTAGCTCCCAAGCGGACGAACTGCACCGTGATGTTGTTTAAGGTCTGACCGCTGATATTACATACCCGGGCACCACTGAGGTAATCATTGGGCCCCACATTGACGTTGTTGCTATCAAGGCCAATGGCATCGAAGGTGATGGGCTCGATGTAAAGACCACCTGACTGGGCAGGGGCAGGCAAAGGAAACCAGAGGGGGAGACCGCTGAGGCTAATAGTTAAGATAAAGCTCGCGATCCCATACAGCAGCGATCGCCCTACTTTTTTCACTTTGATTTTGGGCCTGATTTTAGGCGTCTGTGCGGTGGCGAGATTCTGACGCTGGGGTTGACGGAAATGGGAAAAAAAAGGCGATCGCCCCAGCCGCTTACCGAGGCCTAGGAACCACTGACCAAGGGTAAGAAGGAAAAGCAGGAATGTTTGCGGCAAAGGTTTCGGCGAACGGGGCATAGCGATCAGTAAAGGAGATAGAGCAATATCGTAAACGTGCTGGTGGCTAAGGTTGGCCTAGGGAAAGTTGTCGGGATAGGGAGAAAACTTAGTCATAGGTCACATTACCCCCTGGGGAAGGATCATTTTGCATCAGCCAGTCCAGATTAACCAGTTCCCCCCGGACGGCGGTTTGTTGGGCGCTGCGGGCCTGGAAGAGATTGCCGAGGCGGTCGAGATCATCACTGAGGAGGAAATAAAGGGCAGATTCGAGGCGGCGGATTTCTCGGGCACTGAGGAAGTTCGAAGGGGGCTCGAAGGTCAGGAGTTCCGGTGTACCTTCCCCTAAACGGCGATCGCCCAAGATCTGGGGTTCTGTGCTGCTGTTCGTGATTAACGCATCGGCTTCTGATTCATCCAAACGGCGATCGCCTAGGATTTGGGGTTCTTCAGGGAGACTATCGGCAATGGATTCATCGGCGTCATCCGGACCGAGACGGCGATCGCCTAAAATTTGGGTCGCTGCGGGGGGATTATCTAACTCTGGTTCAGGGGTTTCATCCAAACGGCGATCGCCCAGGATTTGGGGTTCCGGTTGGGGGATGGGTGGGGATTCCCGGCGCGAGAGGAGACGTTCCGTCGGGATTGCCGCGATGGGATCAAGGGTTGGGATAAAGCTGGTGACAAATTCGGTGATCGGATCCATGGGCGTCATCTCAGCGAGGAGGAGGGCGTCGGGGTCAGTGCTCGGCGCAAAGCCCAGGATCCAGTAAGGAACATAGGTAAAGTTGGGGTTGAGGGCCGGATCGCTGCTCCCATAGGTAGAGGGTTGGGGATTGGTGACAGCGGGGGAGAAGCCAGCCTGGGACAGATCCACCGGCATCGTCGCGGCCCCCTGGGGACGGTCCCGCAGCGGACGATTAGTGGTTGGGCTGGTTGTATTTTGCGGGGTCTCAGGGGGGAGGGCCGCCAATTGGGGTAATTCCGCGGTGATTAAATCGCTCACGAGGGGATTACCGCCGAGCTGGGTGGAAATGGCCTGGAAGGTTGCGGCGGTGCCACTCAGGGTAAAGGTGATCGGTTGTTCCGTCGCTTTGTTTTGGGAACCCTTACCCAGGGAGCGGAGCGTGAGGCGATCGCCACTGATCCCCCGGCTGAGGAGATATTGGCGGGCGGTTTGCAGGCGGCGGGCCTCGAGGTTGTCGGGGGTGAGTTCGGCCAGGGGGGGGAGGACGCCTTGGATGTCTAACTTGAGGTCAGTATATTGATTTAAAACGGTGACCAGGCTATCGAGGACCATTTGCCCTTCGAGGGAAACACTGGTCTTGCCCCGCTCAAAATCAATGGCCTGGGACACATCCAAACGGAGGGGTGTTGCCAAGGCCGCCTGGAGATTTGCGTCCGGTTTGGGGGTCTGCACCATTAACTGGCGGGTTTCTGGCACAGCGGCGATCGCCGCCTGGCGACCAAAATCAAACAAACTATCGAGCTTGAGGGTAACCCCCGCATAGAATCCCCCATCCGAGCGGCTCCCGGAAAAATCCCGGTCATTGTTCACCCGGCCAGAGCTATAGCCCACCGCCAACCGGAGATTCGGGGTGGCATAGTAACCCACCTCCGCCAGCCAACCCATTTCGCTGTAACCTGCCGTGTGTTGATTAATCCAGCGGATGCCCCCGGTTAGGTCAAACTGCCGATTGAGGAGATAGGTGGCCCGTAGTTGGGCCAGGGTAGCCGCACTGGTGGCCGCAAAATCTTCCGCCAGCTTCAGGGTGGAGTGACGATAGCCCAACTTTCCGTAAAATTCCCAGCGGTAATGGGGGGCATAGATGGCCTCCCCAGCAAAAAGGTGTTCCGTGACGTCATTGCCCTGACCAATGAGTAGGGTTTCGGGGATGGTATTCGGATTTTTACGGTATTCGTACCGGATCAGGGCGTTAAATTTATCCGAGTTGGGATTGCGGTAGGCGAGGCCCAGGCGGAGATTACTGGTGGGAGGGAGACCCCGGGTCGCTTGGCCCGCAGCAAAACGGCGGTCAAAATTCGCCAGGGCGGTCAGAGAAGGGGAGAGTTTTCCACGGATGGAAGCTGTAATATTGCTGGTGCCGCTGCCGTTGGTATTGCGGAATTCGTAGCCAGCTTCGGCCTGGAAGTTTTCCCCATTGCCCCCACCCCGATAACGGCCGCGAATACTCAGGCTATCGCCCCCCCGCACACCGATTGAACGGGCCGCCCCCTGACCCACGGTCCCGTCACCACCCACGAACAAATTTCCGACGACTTTTTCGTAGGCAAAATCTAAATCAAGGTTTTTAAAGATTGCCCAGTTATGTTTAAGGCCAAAGGTCGCTGCATCCTGCATTCCCGTGCTGAAATTTTCGATGTCGTAACGGGCGCTGAGGATGGTGTTGTGCCAGGGTTTATATTCCCCGTTGAGGCTGAGGTTGGTGGTGCTTTGGCCGGCGAGGGTGCCGCTGTGGTACCAGTTTTGGTTGAGGTTGAGGGTGACGCCCTGGGCGATTTGCCAGTCGAGACCAATCTGACTGCGATCGCTAAAGACCGCATCGGCATCGGCGGAGAGGGTGGTTTGGTTGGTGAGGCGTAGTTTTAGGCTTTGGCTTAAGGGGCTGTTGAAGGTGGTGCGCAGTTGGGTGGAACTGCCGTTATTTTCAGGGTTGAGATAGTCGAGGCGATCGCGGAAGAGTAAATCCACATTGAGGTTGGCTTGACCAAACCGTTGGGCGAGGCCGGCGGTGATCGTCGTGAGTTCATTGTCCACCAGGCCATCGGGAATGCCTTCTTGGCCCGCATTGATCAGGTCCCCCAGGGTGACAATGGGCCGAATGCTCACCCCTTCATTTTTTTCGTGGTCGTAGTTAAACCGGAGCCGGGTGCTGGGGGAAAGTTGGGCATTGAGATCGATCCCGTAGCGGGTTTGGCCGGGCACAAAGCTGACGGTGGATTGGTTCGCAAAACCCGTATCCGCACGGCGGTAGTAGGCCCGCCCGGTAAAGCCATCGGCAAATTTGGCATCCAGTTCAAAGCGGTAGGCCGAGCCGGAAACCTCGCCCAATTCGGCGGAATTATTTTGGCTCTGGGCGTATTCCCCAATAAATTTGTAGTTTTCCCCGAGGTGGATCTGGGCATCGACCCCGTAGAGTTCTAGGTTCCGGGCCCCTTGGTCTTCCCGGAAGTAGGTGGCACCGAGCCAACTGGCTTGCCCTGGGTTGCGGTTGAGATGGTAGCGTAGTCGCCCGCCATAGACCCGATTATCCTCACTGCTTTCATTTTGGTAGGTGATAATAATCCGCCGCACGAGGACTTCGCCGTTGTCCCCCACTTCCGTACGTAACACCGGGTCAGTAAAAACGAGGCTACCCCGGTCGTAGTCGATTTCGTAATCCTGGCCCCGCTGGAGGCGATCGCGTTGGATGATTGTGCCGGGCCGTTCCAGTTCTTCCAGTTCAAAGTAAACTTCTTCGCTACCGGGGACAACCAGGCGTTGGGTGAGGAAATAAAAACCGCTGGTACCGTCGGGCTGCAGCGTGTCCCGCTGGTAGGCTTCGCCCCCCTGGCTATAGAGGGCCGAAATTTGCAGGTTGCCGAAGTTATAGTTGAGTTTGGCGCCGCTGAGTTGCCGGCTGAGGGCGCTAAATTCCTGGGAAGGGGTGGCAAATTCCTGGGCGGTGCCGTAATCCCCCCACATGATGTAATCGGGATCGACGGCCCCTGGGATCTTGGGCGATCGCTCTAACCGGAAAAAGAGACTGTCCTGGGAAGGGGTGAGGTTACGGACGGTGGAATTATCCCCATAGATGGGGTAGGGTTTTTCGGTGGCTTGGTCGGCCCGGAACAGGCGGTTGGTACAGGTTTCACAGGCTTCATTTAAGGGGCGATCGCCATTAAAGGCCGCGGTGAGGAGCCAATCCCCCACTTTACCGGTGGCAAAGGCCGCCCCATCGAGCTCCACCGTTGTTTCCCCGTCGGCATCGGGCTGGAGGAAATCCCGGTAGCTGCTGAAATAGTCCGTATTATCGGCCCCGACCCGGAGGTTGATCACCCCCGTGAGGAGACTGGGACGGAGGGCCGTTTCAAACTGGACTTGGGTATAGGCCTCCAGTTCAAAGAGGCGGGCGCGAATCTGCACAGGTCCACTGTCAAGGGAGGATTGGAGGGTGGCGGTAAATTCTCCATCCTTAGCATCCACCTGGAATCCCGGGGCTTCGGGGCCCGCATCTTCCCCGAGAAATTCCCCGGCGGTGGCTTCGAGGGTAATCCGACCGCCCCCACTGGCCCGGTTGCCGTTTTCATCGAGTAATGTCCCCTGGATCGTCACGGGCGATCGCCCATCGGCCGGCACCCGCGTTTCTACGGTAGAAAGGCGGAGCTTGGCCACATCCCCGGGGGCTTGGACCTGAATGGCGTTGCTGACCGTGGTGCCATTGAGGGTGGCCGTCGCTTCGAGGGTATTTTCCCCAGGGCCAAAAATCACCCCATACCAGGTTTGGCGCACCCGGCCCGTACTGCCATTGGTTTCCAGTTGGCCAATTTGGTTCGGGTCAACTGCGGCCCCATTCACCCTGAGGGTGGTGGTGCTGCCCGTGGGCACTTCGATGACGACCGCACTGGAATTTTTCTCCAGGACATTTCCCGGCCCAGGGCTAATAAATTGCACCGTGGGTTGGGCGATCGCGGCGGGATCCGCTGGGTCGTTTAGGGTGGGGGAGGGGGCTGTGACTTCTTCCGTGATGGTGCTTGGGAGTTCAGGGGTGGCTTCGGGTTCCGGGACAACATTTTCGGGGAGTTGCGCCAGGTAGATTTCCCCCTGGATGCCCCCTTGATCATCGGTTTTACGGAGACTGGCCTGGAAAGCGGTGTGGGGGGCGGTGGTTCCCGGGGGGGCAATGAGTACGCCGTTAATTTCTGCCCTTTGTAGCTGGGGACTTTGGGCGGCGGCCTCGCTAAACCAACCGCCCAGGGCGAGGATCAAGGTTGTGAGGGGAATGGAGAAGCGTTTGTTCATCGTTCTTCTCCGGGGGTGAGGGGGGTGACAGCAAAGTTCATGCGCACCATGGCACCGGGTTCGAGGCGCACGGCACGGCTATAGGTGCGGTCTTCGGCGATGAAGGTGGTGTTAGGGGCGGGGGCATACCCGGGGACGCTGGTCAGATCCAGGACGCCGGTATGCCAACCGGGGAGGACATTGGCGACGGAAAACAGGCCATTTTCATCGGTGACAATGCGGTTGCCATTTTCCATGAAGACCACGGCATCGGGAATCCCCGGTTCACCGTACTGCTGTTCTCCATCGAAGTTTTTGTCCTCAAACACCCGCCCAACAATGGTGCCCAGATCCGAGAGGAGGCCGTTGCGAATTCCTAGGGTATAGACGGCGGGGCCATCGCGCACGGGGAAATCATTATCTTGGCGATCGCCTTCCACAAAGGCCACATTGCGACCATCTCCCCGGAGGGCATCGGGGGTCACTTCGGCGGCATAAACAATGCGGGCGAGGGGATTATTTTCGGGGGGTTCCCCACCGGGTAAGGGATCCTGGAACGTAAAGGTAATATCCTGCCCATTGACCTGGGTTTGGATCGGCGCTGGGGTTTCGCCAATAATCCCCCGCACGGAATCTGCCCGCAATTGGAAGCCCACCGGGAGGCGATCGCGCACCTCGACATTATTAAGGAAGGCGGTGCTGCGGTTGGTAACAGTCAGGCGATAAACAGCAAACCCTCCAGGCTCTACAGTGGCCCGATCGGCGGTTTTTTGGATTGTAATCCCGAGCGTCTGGCAGGCACTGACAGTGCTGGTATTGAAGAAGAAAACTGAGGATTCCTCTGCCTTTTCGATGAACAGGGATTGACTCATCATATTAGGGTCGCTCAGGCTCAGGGAACCACCATCTAGGGCATTGGCAATGTAGCTAAAGGAATTAGCGGATACCCCTGTAATCCGGATTTGGACACGTCTTTCGTCCACTGATGTGCCCGGGGGCGGCGTAATGACCAAAATGTAAACCGCACCAACCCGGACTTGTTCATTGCTGAGGAAGAAATTAAATTGACCCCGTAGTTTAGGACTCACAAGATCAATGGCTAATTGCTCTGTTAAACCGATATCGAAGGGATTGTCATTGTCGGCGTTGACGTTAACTACGCCAAGACCTAAGGATAGTAAATCTGGGTCTGTAATTTGGGGGAGCTGTAGCAAATTTCCCAATTCCGTTTGCAAAGGGCCAGTTGCTTCATAAAGTGCAGCCCGATAGCCAGTGTAGTCTGTCAGGGGCTGCCCATTACAAGCCACCACACGCCCGAAGGGATCAACGGGGCCAGGCTCCGTAACTTCCGCAAAGGTAAGGCCACTATCTGATTCCACCTGGGCATCAAAACTAGGATCATTTTCACTATCGTCATTTTCATCGTCATCGCTGGGTAAAGGACGGTTGACGGTGTAAACATCCTGGGGAATGTTGGGATCATCAGGCGCTGTTTGGACGTAGGTTTCATCCCCCGAAGGCTCTGGGCTAGACCCAAAATCACGGCCAGTATTACCCAGAATTAAACCAACTTGGTCACTGATTTCTGTTTCTGGAGGGATCTGCCCCGTAATCAGCACCTGAAACGATACGCCGGGGGGCAGATAAACGGTGCCCGTACTCCATCGCTTGGCGTCTGGAGTGATCGTGGGATCTGCGTTGGGATTGAAATAATCTGGGATATTTAAGCCATCATTGATTGTAGGAGGGTCTGCCCAAACCCAAACTTCCCCCCCTATTTCTGGCATTGTGCCAAGGCTAAAACCGCTTGTGCCAAAGGGGTCCCAACGACCATTCCCATTGGCGTCGGTGTAGGCAATTTTCCCATCCCCATTGAGGTCGTAGTGAATGACGATTTGATTACTGTTATTGGCGGTCGTGATTGTATTTTGACCAAGGTTGTCAATGTTGAGGGTACGCACCTGTTGGGGAATGCGGATCGGGTTGGCAATGCTGCTGTTGTTGACAACATCAAAGACAAAGGTGACAAAATCCCCGGGGCTAAATTGGCCATCTGCGTCCCATTCAATGGCTTCGGATAAGCTCACTTCTAGTCCAGCGGTGAATGCCTTGGCCGGGTCAACCACAATATTGAGCTGATTGCTGGTGATATTTAGGGGGGTGTCGTTCCCAGAGGTGGTATAGGTTGCTGTTCCCTGGTTGAAGAGGGGGAATGGTTCTGGTATCTGTGCTAAAGCTACGGAGTTTCCCCAATTTAAACCAGCAGCCACTAGGGCGATCGCCAAAGGCGATCGCTTTATTTGTCCCAGGGGAAAAAATCGCAGTACAGGGAAACAATCTGTCATCGCTGGCCCTAGATCACATCCTAAACAAGAGTTACTGCACACGTACTTGGTACTGGCCGCTCACACTGGCCCTGGCGGGAACGGGATTCGGGAAAGTCCAGCGCACATGGGTATAACGTTCCGCCGGGGCTGGTCGGGTTTCCACGCGACCATTGGGCAGGTTTACTTTAATCGTCGGGTTGGCGCTGTAGGTCTTACCGCCATCGATGCTGTAGGTGATCGTCGCCCCCCCCACGGAGGCCGCCGAACCCATCACAAAGACGGTGTTGGTGGGGAGATCGTCAGTCAGCACAAGACCAGAAATCGGTTGTTCGGTGCGATTGTTCCCGCTGACGGTGTAGCGGATGGTGTCACCGGGCTTAACCTGAGGGGCGGGCCGCATAAAACCCCCTTCGAGGGAACGCCAAGCCACCTTTTGTTCACCGCGCCAGTTTTTTTCCATGACCCGCAGGTGGCCCACCAGTCGCACATCCAGGTTTTGGCGGGCTTGGGCAAGGACAGCTTGCGGAGAAAGTTG
>JAYKIK010000166.1:0-6417 GCA_035284725.1 Synechococcus sp. | reverse complement strand
ATCAACGGTTAATTCCGAAAGTCTTAGGGCTTAGTTGAAATAATGATTGCTTTGACAGAAAAACTGAATAGGTAATTATTGGCAGAGGCCCCTACCAAGAACGGTGGGGGTTTTTGCTTGCTTGCTTATTTTTGGAAACAGGTGATCGCTTTTTCTGGCCTAACATTTACCGACATCTAACGAAAGGCCATAGTAAGATCAAGGGGCAGTATTCAAAGATAGGTTTTTGAGTTTATGACAACGCAGGCACCCACTTCTATTTATGATTTTTCCGCCACAGCTATTGATGGGAAATCGGTCACTCTGGATACCTACAAAGGGAAAGTTTTGTTAATTGTAAATACTGCCAGCCAGTGCGGATTCACACCGCAATATAAAGGCTTACAGGCTTTATATGACCAATATTCTGCCAAAGATCTTGTGGTACTTGGCTTCCCCTGTAATCAGTTTGGGCAGCAGGAACCGGGGAGTTCGGAACAGATTCAATCTTTTTGTGAGACAACCTTCGGTGTATCTTTTCCGTTGTTCCAAAAAATCGATGTGAATGGCAGTAATGCCCATCCTTTATACCAATATTTAACCCAAGAAGCACCGGGCATTTTAGGCACGAGAAATGTGAAGTGGAATTTCACTAAGTTTCTCGTAGATCGCACCGGCAAAGTGGTAAAACGGTATCCACCGACCGCGACCCCAGAGGCGATCGCCAAAGATATCCAAGCTTTACTCTAAACAGCTAGACATCAACCAAACAATAACCCCCAAGTCGTGATTTAACTGGGGGTTTTCAATATCTAGCGAGATTAGAGCTTAGTCAATTTCAATGGTCATCGGCGACCCATCATCGGTCTTCGTTTTATTTTGACCACCAGACTGTTGACGAAAATCAGCATAAAGGCGATCGCGCCACTCAAAGAATGGGGCATATTCGGCGTTGTCACCGAGACCAGGGATTCCTTTACCCTTGAGATAATCCGGAATATCAAAATAACTGCCTTCTGGAAATTTCAACAGAATACTTAAGGCCGCTACCGTGAAATCTGCGAGGGTCGGCTGGTCACCAATTAAATAGGGCTGTTGTTGTACCAAAAGAGTCAGGGCTTCAAGATCCTGCTTTAAACCCCGTTGGGCTTCTTTCACTGCATCACCTCCGAGGCCAACCCCAGCTCCAAAAAAGTCTAAGACATCCCCCGGCACGGCACCCAAAAGATTTTTAAAGAGATCAGGTAGTTGTTTCGGCAAAATTGAGGTGCGGAAATTGGGATTTTGATTCAGGGCGCCGACAAACGCTTTTCGGCCTTTTAAACCAATGGACTCGTCGGCCCACTCTTCCATGATGAGGCATTGGGCACGTTGGATCGGGGCGGTGGGAATAATTGGCTTTTCTGGGTATTTACGGTCGAGATAGAAGGCGATTTCCGTAGAGTCACTAATCACTGTGTCGCCATCCTTGAGAACGGGAACCTGACGTTGACCAGACATTTTGTAGACATCTAGCTGCCCAATGCCGGGGGTCACTTCAATTTTTTTGTACTCTAAGCCCTTGTAATCTAAGATAAAGCGGACTTTTTCGGAAAACTGGGACAGTTCAAATTGGTATAGCTCCAACATAGGGATTCGCCTTGATAATCGGTAATAACTTCCTCACACCTTACAAAACTTCACAACAAATTGCCATGGAAACTTGTGGCACAATAAAGCAGAACAGTTGTATGGACAGTTAACGATGAGCATTAACCTTGTCAATCTTGTGGGCCGTGCTGGGGGCGATCCAGAAGTGCGCTACTTTGAATCTGGCAGTGTGCTGTGCAATTTGACTTTGGCAGTGAATCGTCCCACTAGTCGCAATGATCAGCCAGACTGGTTTAATTTGGAAATCTGGGGCAAAACAGCAGAAATTGCGGCAAATTACGTGAAAAAAGGAAGTCTCATTGGTGTGCAAGGATCACTGAAGATTGAGACGTTTACAAACCGTAATGGCCATGAATCTTCTAAGCCTGTGATTCGGGTAAACCGTTTAGATTTATTGGGTTCTAAGCGGGATGTGGATCCGAATGCTGTGGATAGTTACAACAATTATGGGTAGATCCTCCTCCAATTTTCTCAAGCACAATATTCCTCTAGCTCCTCTCTAGGGGAAAGCCCCTCCTCCAGGGGAGATTTTCTTAGAGGCCTTGGGGGATCGCAGCGATAAGTTGTTTGGTGTAGTCTTGCTGGGGGGCCCGGTAAATTTGCTCTGCTGGGCCAATTTCTTCGATTTTGCCTTGGTTCATCACGATAATGCGATCGCCCATAAATTTCACGACGCTGAGATCGTGGGAAATGAAGATGTAGGTCAGTTGGAATTCTGCCTGGAGTTCCTTAAGTAGATTTAATACCTGAGCTTGGACAGATACATCAAGGGCGGAAACAGATTCGTCGCAGATGATAAATTGCGGCTCGATCGCCAAGGCCCGCGCAATACAAACCCGTTGCCGCTGGCCGCCGGACAGTTCATGGGGATAACGATTCACCCATTGGGGATTTAAGCCCACCCGCTCTAACAGATATTGCACCCGTTCGAGGCGTTTTTTCTTATCCCGCTTCAAGTTATGGATGACCAGCGGTTCGGCGATCGCCTGGCCAATGGTTAAACGGGGGTTGAGGGAATTGTAGGGATTTTGAAAAACAATTTGCATCTCCCGACGCAGTTGGCGGAGGCGCTTGCTGCGGGCCGGCAGTTGGGCAATATTCTCTCCCCGAAACCAAATATCGCCGCCAAGGGGTTGGGTTAAACGCAGAATAGCCCGGGCCAGAGTAGATTTACCGCAGCCAGATTCCCCCACCAGACCCAGGGTTTCCCCCGGATATAAATCAAAGGAAACATTATTGACCGCCATAAAATACTTTTGTCCCGCCGCTAGTAAATTGCGGACAGGATAGCCTACCCGGAGCTTTTGCACAGATAGGAGCGGTTTTTGCTTGATGAGCGCTTCTAAACGCTGTTTATCGGCTTCGAGAGAAACTTGTGCCTGGAGATTAGCATCGGGAACCCGCTCTTGAATAATGAGTTCCTGGGTTTCGGGATCGGTTTCGACGCTCATATAATCGGCGACGGTGGGCAAAAGTACCAGTTTTTGATCAAGACGAGGTCGACAGGCCAGCAAGCCTCTGGTGTAGGGATGTTGGGGGTGCTTAAAAATTTGCTCGATGGCCCCCTGCTCCACGATTTTGCCCCGGTACATCACCGCCACTTCATCAACGAGTTCGGCGATCACCCCCAGGTCATGGGTGATGAAAATCAAGGACATTTGCCGCGCCTGGCAGAGATCCCGTAACAACTGCAGAATTGTCGCCTGCACGGTCACATCGAGGGCTGTGGTAGGTTCATCGGCAATGAGAAGGGTAGGGTTCGAGGCGATCGCCATGGCAATCATTACCCGTTGCAGTTGGCCCCCAGACAGTTCGTGGGGATAGCGTTTCATCACCTCGGCGGGTAGTTGCACTTCCTGGAGGCGGGCGATTGCCTGTTGTCTGGCCTGGGCAGGGGTAACATTTTGATGCAGTAAAATCGCTTCCGTGAGCTGAAATTCCACGTTGTAAACGGGATTGAGGGAACTCATCGGCTCCTGAAAAATCATTGCAATTTCCCCGCCGCGATAGGTGCGCCGTTCCCATTCCGGCAGACTTTGGAGATCGATCGGGTCTGCTTCTGGGGCTGCTTTGTAGAAAATTTCGCCCCCAATGACACGGCCCGGTTTTTGGATTAAACCCATCAAGGCCAATGACGTGACGGATTTGCCGGAACCGGATTCCCCGACAATTCCAAGGGTTTTGCCCCGTTCGATCTGGAAGCTAATGCGGTCAACCGCGAGGTTAGTTTGATTTTCGCTGGTGAAGGCTACCTGCAGTTGCCGGACATCGAGGACCAGATCAGTCATGGGCACAGTTTTCAAACTCAAACAAGGAAATTATGTTGATTGTAGCGTTAGGGAGTTTTCTGGAGGCGATCGCCTAGGGCTTTACGGGCTTCTTCGCGATCATCGAAGTGAATTTTTTCCGTACCCAGAATCTGATAATCCTCATGGCCTTTACCGGCGATTAACACCCCATCTCCGGGTTGCGCTTCCATAATGGCCCGGTGAATTGCCGTGGCTCGGTCAGCTTCCACGAGGAACTGAATATTTTCGGGAATGCCGTCCACCACATCCGCCAAAATTTGCTTAGGCTCTTCGGTGCGGGGATTATCAGAGGTGACCACCGCCCAGTCCGATTGCGTCGCAGCGATTTTTCCCATCAACGGTCGTTTTGTGCGATCGCGATCGCCCCCACAGCCAAAGACACAGATCATTCGTTTGGCGATAAAGGGTCGGGATGCCTTCAGCAGATTTTCTAAACTATCGGGGGTATGGGCATAGTCCACAATCACGCTAATATCCTGTTTAGCATCAACGATCACCCGTTCCATGCGACCGGGAACCCCTTGGAATTGCGGCAGACAGGCAATCATTTTCTCGAGATCCAGTCCCAGAGCCAACCCAGCACCAATCGCTGCCATCACGTTTTCTAGGTTGAACTGACCCACCAATGGCGAGGTAAATTGCATGGTGCTCACCGGCGTTTTTAGGCGACCCTCAACCCCTGTCGCGGTATAAATCAGGCGATCCATGTAGATATCAGCCTCAGGGTTTTGCAGACTATAAACCCAGGCTTTTTCTCCGAGTTTGTGGGCCAGGCGATCGCCATAGGGATTGTCTATATTCACCACCGCTCGCCCCTGGCAGTATTCCTCATTAAAGAGCAGTGCCTTTGCCTGGAAATAATCCTCCATGGTTGGGTGATAGTCCAGGTGATCCTGGGTCAGGTTTGTGAATACCGCCACATCAAATTGACAGCCTTTGACCCGATTTTGGTGCAGGGCATGGGAACTAACTTCCATCACCCCATGGGTATTTCCTGCGTCCAGGGCAGCGGCAAAATTTTTCTGAAGATCGATGGCAAAAGGAGTGGTGTGGGTGGCGATTTTTTCGTAGCCAGGCCAACGGGTGTAGAGGGTACCAATGAGGGCAGTGGGCTGTTCGGCTTGCTGGAGGAAATATTCAATTAAATGACTAGTTGTTGTTTTTCCGTTGGTTCCGGTCACGCCCACAAGTTTCAAGGTTTCCGTGGGTTTTCCGTAGAAAAGGTTCGCAATTTCGGCACAGGCGACCACCGGATCCGCAACGGCAATGACACATTCGCCCTTGGTTGCGGGGAATTTTTCGAGGGCCTCTGGACTAACTACGGCGGCGATCGCCCCGGCTTCGATGGCCCCTTGCCAAAACTCTCCTCCATCCACGCGGGTGCCGGGCAAACCGATGAATAAATCACCGGGTACAATTCCCTGGGAGTTGCTGGAAAGACCCCTAACTGTTTCTTGGAGAGCGGGATGCTCCGGTAGGGATTCTATGGCCGATACCTGTTGTAAAAGTGCGCCTAACTGCATCAATTGCCTCCAAATCCTGGAATCTCCCCGATTTTAGTCTGTGGTCAGGGAATTTTTGTCATCTCAGTAGCAGTTTAGCTTAATTTCTCGGCCGGATTGTTGTCCCCTAGGTAAGCAAAAAAGGTTTGGCCAGATAGTAACTGGCAATGGTTTTCGCATCCAGGCGATCGCCATTTTCGGGATCATGGATTTTGGCTTCTAATTCCTCAGGACTGAGCAGGAGTACCTCGATATCTTCGTCATCGTCCTGGGCGGGAGGAGTGGCTAATTTTTCTAAATCCGTCGCCAAAAAACTATAAATCCATTCGTCAGAATAACCAGGGCAGATTGGAAATTTCCCGAGCGATCGCCAATTTTGTGCCGCGTAGCCCGCCTCCTCGGGTAGTTCTCGCTGTACTGTCGCCAAAGGGTCTTCCCCATGTTCAATGGTGCCCGCCGGAAACTCGATGAGCCGTCCATGGAGAGCAAACCGATATTGGCGCACGAGGACTAACTGCCCCTCGTTAGTTACAGGTACCACCAAGGCGCCCCCGGGATGACGAATCGCGCCATAATCCCCCACGGCCCCATTGGGTAACCGCAATCGGTTGACTTCATAGTCAAATTTCGCGCCACTGTATTTCAAGAGGGGTTTAATCACTGCGGAAAGTTCATGTTTAGACGTCATGGGAATTTGTGGGAGAAATGGGTAATGCTGAAATATGGAAAAATGGCGATCGCCTTAAAAATTGGTATGATTGAATATTCTGAGTTTTGATGTTGGCGTTGATAACATTTTTTGCAAAAAAAACAGACCGCTTGTACTAAAGCTTAGCGAGTCCTCCCGTCATTATCCAGTCTTTTCCCATTGTTCCGAGCAGAGTCCCTATGAAACTCCCCATTATTGCCGTGATCGGTCGTCCCAACGTGGGCAAATCGACCCTCGTCAACCGCATTGCCGGCGATCAACAGGCGAT
>JAYKIK010000165.1:0-12647 GCA_035284725.1 Synechococcus sp. | reverse complement strand
TTATCCAGTCTTTTCCCATTGTTCCGAGCAGAGTCCCTATGAAACTCCCCATTATTGCCGTGATCGGTCGTCCCAACGTGGGCAAATCGACCCTCGTCAACCGCATTGCCGGCGATCAACAGGCGATTGTCCATGACCAACCGGGTATTACCCGCGATCGCACCTATCGACCTGGTTTTTGGCAGGATCGAAATTTCCAGATTGTCGATACTGGCGGGATTGTTTTCGATGACCGCGAAGAATTTATTCCCCTCATTCGAGAACAGGCGGCGATCGCCCTTTCGGAAGCCTCGGTCGGGATTTTTGTTGTTGATGGCCAGGCAGGTCTAAATGCGGCAGACCAAGAAATCGCCGATTGGTTACGCCAACAAAACGTGCCCATTGTTTTAGCCATCAATAAATGTGAATCCCTCGATCAGGGCTATACCCAGGCCGCTGAATTCTGGGAAATAGGCATGGGCGAACCCTTCCCCATCTCGGCAATCCACGGCAGTGGCACCGGCGATCTCCTCGATAAGGTTATTGAATATCTGCCGGCGATCACCGAAGTCGAAGAAGATACCACCATCAATGTGGCGATCATTGGCCGCCCCAATGTGGGTAAATCCAGCCTTCTCAATGCCCTCACTGGGGAACAAAGGGCGATCGTCAGTCCCATCTCTGGCACCACCCGGGATGCGATCGACACAATCATCGAGCAAAATGGGCAAAAATATCGCCTCATTGATACCGCTGGGATCCGTCGTAAGAAAAATGTCGATTATGGTGCTGAGTTTTTTAGTATTAACCGGGCCTTTAAGGCGATTCGTCGTTCCGATGTAGTACTGTTCGTTATTGATGTCCTTGATGGGGTAACAGAACAGGATCTTAAACTGGCAGGTCGAATTATCGACGAAGGCCGTGCAGTCATTATCATCGCCAATAAATGGGATGCCGTCGAAAAAGATACCTATACGATTAACCAGTACCGTAAAGAATTACAGGCCCGCTTATTCTTCATGGAATGGGCTGAAATGCTCTTTATCAGTGCCCAGACCGGCCAGCGGGTCAATAAAATTCTCGATTTAGTTGATAAAGCAGCCGAATCCCACCGCCGCCGCGTTTCTACCGCGGTCATTAACGAAGTGATCCAAGAAGCGGTGTCCTGGCATTCTCCCCCCACCAGTCGTCAAGGTAAGCAGGGACGTATTTACTATGGCACCCAAGTCCGGAGCCAACCGCCCACAATCTCACTATTTGTCAACGATCCAAAGCGCTTTAACGACAGTTACCGCCGCTACATCGAGAAACAATTCCGCCAGGATCTCGGCTTTACGGGAACACCTATTAAACTCGTCTGGCGGGGTAAACGGGTTCGGGATGCGGAACGGGGCACTCCTAACCGTGCCACAAAGGTTTAGGGAAAGTCGTTTTTAAGCCTTCAAAATTTGGCCCTGGTCGTCTAGGGTTGGGTAAGGCAATTGGCGATCGCGATAATGATCAACTAATTCCGGATAGCCCCATTCAAATACTTTTTGCTGATAAAGTTCTGGATCGAGTCGAGGCTGATCATAAAAACCCGCTTGAAGTCTTTGTCGTTGGGCCTCAAACAGAATCACTGCGGCGGCAACGGAAACATTGAGGGACTGCACCATACCTAGCATCGGAATAATGATGTGACCATCTACTAGGTCGGCAGCCATATTACTGACTCCCCACCGTTCGGCCCCCATTAAAATCGCCGTGGGTTGGGTGTAATCAATGGTTCGATAGTCAACGGCGTGATCGCTCAGGTGAGCCGCATAGATTTTAAAGTTCTGTTGGTGGAGGTGATCAATAGCCGTGGTGATGTCGGGGTGACGTTGAAGATCAACCCACTTTTCACTGCCTTGGGCGACCTGGGCATAGGTATTCAATTCTTCCCCATCGGCCACTTGGTTCATGGCGTGGACAGACAGCACGCCCACTGCATCACAAGTGCGGATAATAGCGGAAATGTTGTGGGGCTTATGGACATCCTCCATGAGCACGGTGAGATCCGGTTGACGGTGATCTAGGGTTTGGCAGATGCGTTGATATCTTCTCGATAGCACAATCTTATTTCTTAGCTAACAGCAGGAAATCCAGATCTTAAGTGATTTGGTCGATATTGTCTTCCCAGTTCTCCCCATCAAAAAAATTGATCTCTAAGGTATCCAAGATATTTTTATCTAAACAGCGCAAATTGACATCGATACTGTCAGGGTGGGAGCGGGGACGATAAAAGGAATGAATACCGCAACGGCAACAAAAAAGATGTTGGGCCTGGTGGGTATTGAAAGAATAAGGGGTGAGAAGATCTTGGCCTTGGAGCAACTGAAAATCTGCCTGGGAAACAATCCCGTGGAGGAAGCCTTTTTTCCGACAAATGGAGCAGTTGCAGTCGAGGGCCTGGTGATTTCTCAGGGTTACTTGAAAGCGTACACCACCGCAATGGCAACCTCCCAAGTAGGTTTTTGGTTCGGTTGAATAAGTCATTAGCATTACCTTAAATTACGAAACTGGTTGCTTCCCCTTGGGCGGCTTTCCAACTGCGAGCATCGTAATATAAATCGGCAAGGGTGATGTTATGGAGAGCTTCTTGGAGTTTCTGGTGGAGTTGTTGCCAAAGGCTAAAGGTTACCCAATCTTCTGCTTGGTCTGGGTGGGGTTCGTGGTGGGGCAAAGGCTCGATGGTTTCCCCGATCGCCTGGAGAATTTGGCCTAGGGAAATCTCTTCGGGTTTTGATAGTAATTGGTAGCCCCCCTGGGCACCGCGAACAGAGCGAAGAATGCCGGCGCGACGCATCTCGATGAGGAGCTTCTCTAGGTAGGGGGCGGGAAGGTTCTGTCGTTGGGCGATCGCCTTTACGGAGGTGGGACCATAGCCAGGTTGCAAACTAATATCAAGCAAAGCTTTAACACTGTAATGGCCTTTGGTGGTCAGCTTCATAGCTACTCTTTTTTGAAATTTTTAGACATTTTGGAAAAAGTTAGCATTCTTTATTCCCAGAAAAAATTATCCCAATCTTTATTTTAAGGGAGAATCATGTAATATAAATCTAAGACACAGCTAATTGAATAGTTGAAGGTGCGCAGCAAAGCGAAAAAATATTCGCAGGCTTCATCCCATAACTCTCGTTTATCGTCATTCATTCGTAATAAGTAAATGGCTACAAAGAAAAAAATTGAAACATTGACCGGTGATGCACTATTAGCTAAGGTCAAAGAGCTTGAAGACCACAGCAAGGAAGAAAAAGCTAGAGCTTGCGGTTACTACACGATCACCAAGAATGGGGTTGAGCGTGTCAATATGATGAAGTTCTACAATGCGTTAATTGAGGCGGAAGGGGTACAACTCGACAGCAGCACCGGTAGCCAGGGCCGTGGTGGTCGGGCGGCAACCTATCGCATTAGTGTCCAGTCCAATGGCAATCTTCTGATTGGCTCTGCTTACACCAAAAAAATGGGTCTTAAACCAGGGGATGAATTTGAGATTTCCCTCGGCCGTAAACACATCCATCTGAAGCAACTGGGTGAAGATGACGAAGGTTAAATAATCTGAGATTTTCTGCCATCGTAATTCTAAAGGGCGATCGCCATTTTGGTGGTCGTTTTTTTATGGCAATTACCATTGACTGGGATGATGTTGACGAATGCGTTGGGTGAGTTCTAGCCAAGATCCAGCAGTGACCATTTCTTGAGGAAATAGATCACTAGATAAACCAACGGCGATCGCCCCGGCTTGGATCAGGTCGTGGGCATTGGTGAGGGTAACCCCGCCCGTGGGAATGAGAGGAATTTGAGCCAGGGGAGATTGGAGACACTGGATAAAACTGCTGCCCCCTACGGCCTTAATTGGAAAGACTTTCACCCCATCGCTACCCCAACGCCAAGCCTGGTAAATTTCGCTGGGGGTCATCGCCCCGAGCACCATGGGAACATCCCGTTGGTGGGCAATTTTAAGCAGATCTCGGTCGCTGTGGGGGCTAAAGGCAAAGGTTGCGCCACTGGCGATCGCCTCTTGTAGATCCACAGGGGTGAGAATTGTGCCCGTCCCAATGGTGGAATTGGGGAATTTTTCCCGCAGGGTGGCAATGATCCGGCTTGCCTCGTTACTGTTCCAAGTAATTTCGATGAGGCGGAGCCCACCAGCAATAGCGGTGGCGGCCATTTTAACCCCCAGTTGCCAATCCGTTGCCCGAATCACGGCGATCGCCCGATGTTCTTGGAGTTGTGCAAACCAGCGTTGTTGGAGGGGGGTCATTGCAAGTTAGGACAAATGGTTGATGAAGGCTGGGGCTGATCAGAAAAATCTTGCCAACCAGACAGAATACCCTGTAATTCTCCCTTTAGGATCCCGAGAGCGGCTATTTGCTGGTTAATTTCCTCGACCTGTGCTTCTAGGAGTTCTTTGATCACACCGCAGGGCAAGGCCCCCCGATCACGCACCGTGAGAATTTGTTGAATATTTTGTAGGCTTAACCCGAGGGATTGGGCCCGTTTGATAAAAGCTAAACGACTAAAAATGGCCCCTGAAAATAAACGATAGCCCTTTGGCGATCGCCCCATGGTTGTTGCCAATAAACCCAGGTCGGCATAGTAACGGATGGTCTTTACGGGTAAACCGCTCTGCTGGGCCACAGTACCAATTTTTAAACAGTAATCTGGGGTGATCATAAACGCTGTTTTTCCTTGGCTAGTGGGGGGAGGGGGACATTTACATCACCAGGGGGTAAATAACGGCGTGGCAAAACCCGGTTCAGCTCCCCTTGTTTTTGAATGCGAGCCCAACGAATGGCGATCGCCCCTAGGACAAATCCTAAACCCACCGTAAACAAACCCCATTGTTCATCCACACCACCGATCACCACTTCGACCAAGCCCATCATGATCAAAAAGCTCGAAATCGGTTCCTTACGGTATAGACGTTTAGCAGTGCGTCGGTTAAAACGGGCCATAGAATTGTCCAGGGAAGTTTTTCACAGGGGCTGAAAACATTGATCTTTATCGCTTTTAGCTTAACAAATTGAGGCTTCCCCTTGGTTAAGCCCCTCATCCCCATCGGGTGACATTAAATGTTTTGCCTTAAGATTACATTTTGATGCCCTGCGCTCTGCACTGTCCCATGAAGCTTCAGTCCCGGTTTCTTACCCCTTACCTCTTTCTGTTACCAGCCCTCTCGATTTTAGGATTAGCCGTTGCCCTGCCAGCGCTCCAGGCTTTTTATCTAAGCTTTACGGAATATCAGTATGACCTCACCCAAGTACCCCGCTGGGTGGGCTTGAAAAATTTTACCCTCCTGCTGCAGGATGATTTATTTTGGAAAACCCTCGGAAATACCTTGCTCTACCTCATTGGGGTGGTGCCAATTTTGGTAAGCTTTTCCCTGGGCTTAGCAATTTTAGTAAATCAAACCTTAAGGGGAATTACCTGGTTCCGGGCTGCTTTTTATACCCCAGTGATTGTTTCCTTGGTGGTGGCGGGGATTGCTTGGCGAGCGCTTTATGCGTCCAATGGTTTTTTAAATCAACTCCTCAAACAGCTGGGCTTGGGGGATGGGATTCCGTGGTTGACGGATCCAAAATTAGCCCTCTGGAGTGTGATGCTAGTCACTATCTGGAAAGGCTTGGGCTATTACATGGTGATTTACCTGGCGGGATTGCAGGGGATTTCTCCGGAACTATATGAAGCGGCTTCCCTTGATGGATCCGATGGCTGGCGGAAACATTTAGATATTACGGTGCCTCTGATGCGCCCTTATATTTTGCTGGTATCGGTCATTTCGGCGATTTCCGCGACCAAAGTTTTTGAGGAAATTTATGTGATGACCCAGGGGGGGCCGTTGAATGCCTCGAAAACAGTGGTCTATTACCTTTACGAACAGGCCTTCCAAAATCTGGAGATTAGCTATGCCTGTACCATTGGCCTCGTGTTATTCCTCGTGATTTTTGTCCTGTCGATTTTCAATCTTTACCTCTCCCGCCAAACAAACCGGGGACTATAACGATTCCTCCTAACTGCGCTTAAGTTTGCCCTTAACCCGCTGCCAGAAGATGTCCAACTCAGGTAGTTTCAGGAAACTGGCTAAGCCAAAAAAGACTGTCAAGGCTAAGGCGATCGCCACCATTAATTCCAAACCCTGGAGATAAAGATTTTGGCCGAAACTGAGGGATTCAACTCCCAAAGAAATCCCCCAACTGACAAACCCAGAGGCGATCGCCGCCCCAGTCAGACCCAGTAAATTTAAACCCCATTCCCCTAATGGTAAGCCACCCAAACGACGGTTCAGGATGGCGATCATCATCATGATCGAGAAAACATTCACCCCAATCGTGGCGAAGACCAAACCCGGCGTCTGAAACTGTTTGACCAACAGAAAATCTAAAAATGCGTTGAGAAAAATATTGAAGATACTAATCCGTGAGGGCGTTACCCCATCCCCTAGACCATAAAAAACCCGCACCAACACATCTCGCCCCAGGTAGAAAAACATTCCTACCCCATAGGCCATCAATACCGGTGCCACAATGGCCGTTGCCTCTGCTGCAAAGGCGTTGTATTCATAAATGATCCGGATAATTGTCCGGGCCTGGGACACGAAAATCGCACTCAGGGGCAACATCGACAGCGCCGTGAGCAACAAACCCTGGCGAATTCGCACCTTTAAATCGTCCCAATTTTCCGGGGCAGCTAAGCGGGAAAACACCGGCAACAACGGCACCAAGATCATATTGGAAATAATCCCCAAGGGGGTCAGCACAATGAAGTTGGCATAACGCATCGCCGCCGCCGCACTCTCGATGTAGGACGCAAAATACATATCCGTGTAAACATTGATATGCAGCATCCCTGAAGACAACGTGGCCGGCAGCATTACCCCCATCACGTCTTTTACTCCGGGAATATTGAGATCTAAGCGTGGTCGGATCGTCCCCAATCCAGATTTCCACTGGGCAAACACCTGGGCGAGCCATTGCCAAATTCCCCCGAATAAAGTTGTTCCCGCCAGCACGATACAGCCCAACTGCATATATTCCGGGGCACTGGCCTGTTCCCCTAAAATCCAGATTAAACTGCCCACCCCAATCACCACGCTGAGGCTGGAAAACAGTGGACTAATTCCCGGTAACCAATACTGATCTGACGCGTTTAGCACCCCGAAACCAATACCAATCAAACCCGCAAAGACAGCTAAGGGCGCCATGATCTGCAACTGCAGAATAGCCAGTTCTCGCACGGTTCCTTCTAAGCCCGGCGCCACAAGATCAATGAAAAATCCCGCAAAGGCCACCAAGAAAATTGTGATCAGAAGCAATCCCCCTGTCACAAGCGTGGATACCGTTTCTACTAGCGGCGCAGCTTCTTTTTGATCCCGTTTAGCCAGGACACTCACGAGGGCACTGTGAAAAGGCCCATTGATGCCCCCCAACAGAATCAGCAAAAACCCCGGAATGATGTAGGCATAGGCATAGGCATCCACGACGGCACCCACCCCAAAGGCCCGGGCGATCGCCTGTTCCCGCACCAAGCCAAAGACCTTACTAATGAGCGTGGCGATCGCCACCACACCCGCAATACCAGCCAGTGAACGGGACTTCCGAGGAGAATCAGTCACAATCTTTCAAAAATTAAAAACACAATAAAAAGCAAAAAGCCCTCCCATTCTCACCGAGAACGCCTTCTTTGAGAATCACTTGGGGTCTATCTACCAGAGGAGGTCAATTTTCTGGTAGCTTACTATAAACAATAAAAACTTTAGGATTTTCAAACATCGCATTTGGCATCCTAAGCCCATAAACCCATTTGCTTGCTGTCTTGGGAGAACTTTAAAAAATGACTATTTTATTTCAACTGGCCCTGGCTGCCCTTGTGGCCCTGTCGTTCCTAATGGTAATTGGTGTGCCCGTTGCCTACGCTTCCCCCACCAACTGGGAACAATCCAAATCTTTAATTTTCGTGGGTTCTATTGCCTGGACTGTTCTCGTGATTGCCGTCGGCGTCCTGAATTTTTTCGTTATCTAAAGTCCATCCCCCAGTTGGCGATCGAGGTGTGCTTGATCTCCGTCCGAGGTGCAATCCTAGCCGTTGGTCTCCCCAGCCCGATTGCACCTTAATTTTTTGTTTCTAACCCCTTTTGACCCTTATTCCCCCTAAACCTATGGCTACCTTTGAAGGCACCTATAACGACAATCCTCAAAACCTAAAATTGGCGATCGCCATTGGTCGTTTCAATGATCTCGTCACAGGTAAACTTTTAGCGGGCTGCCAGGACTGTCTCCGTCGCCATGGCGTTGATACCGATCCCGCAGGTCAACAGGTTGACTACATCTGGGTGCCGGGTTGCTTTGAAATTCCCCTGGTCGCCAAAAAACTGGCTGATTCCGGCAAATATGACGCCGTGATCTGCCTGGGTGCCGTGATCCGTGGCGATACTCCCCACTTTGATTATGTTGCCGCCGAAGTCTCCAAAGGGGTTGCCGCCGCCGCTTTCCAAACCGGTGTGCCCGTTATTTTCGGTGTTTTGACCACCGACACCATGCAACAGGCCCTCGAGCGCGCTGGCATTAAAAATAACCTGGGCTGGGGTTATGCCCTCAGTGCCCTAGAAATGGCCAGCCTCCTCAAAAAAATCTAGGTCGCCCCCCATCAGCTGTTTTTCCCAGAAAGACCTCAAAAAAAATTTACCAAAACCCTTGACATCTCCTTTTTTGTTTGGCATATTAGTAAACGTGCTCAGCACGCAAGCGGGTATAGCTCAGTGGTAGAGCGTCACCTTGCCAAGGTGAATGTCGCGCGTTCGAATCGCGTTACCCGCTTAAAGAGGAACATAAAGTAAACCAAACCTAGATCTGTGATGCTGGGTTCGATTTGATATAGACTGTCTGGGATAATAAATCAGCATTTTATCTAAATTGGCTTTGGGTTAATCATCAAGCCGTTGACCCTCAGCTACGCTTAGGGGATTTCAGCGTGTTTAATTTTGTCAAAAAGTCAGTTGCCCAGTCCTTGGCGAAAAATACTAAAGAACCGACTCACCCCCCATCTCCGGAAGGTCAGCTTGATTCTTCCCCTAGTGCCGCTGAAATCAATCCGGTCGAAAAAGCTGATGATGGACAGATACCCCCCGGGGGGCCTTCGTCCCACAAATCCGTCAAGGAACGTAAAAAACGTCGTTGGTGGCTATGGATGTTGGCAGGGATGGTGTTGGGAGCCGGTAGTGGTAGTGTTGTGCTTTATCGGGGTTGGCAGGAACTAGAAGCCCTTGTGCCGGAAAATGTTGAGGAAATTTTAATTTACACTCGTCCTGGTACCCTGACGATCCAAGCGGCGGACGGCAGTGTGATCGAGGAAGTGGGGCCGGTGTCCCATGACAAAGTAAAAATTTGGGAAGTGCCAGAAGCTTTAACGGATGCCTTTATTGCCAGTGAAGATCGTCGTTTCTATGAGCACTTTGGGGTAGATTTTCAGGGGGTAGCCCGGGCTGCCTATGTGAATTTTCAGGCGGGAGAAATCGTCGAGGGAGGCAGCAGTATCACCCAGCAGGTGGCGCGCATCGTCTTTTTAAGTCAAGAAACAACCCTCACCCGGAAAGTTAAAGAGATGCGCCTGGCAACCAAACTGGAGGAACGCTTTTCTAAGGAACAAATTCTTGAGAGTTATTTGAACTTAGTCTATTTGGGATCTGGTGCCTATGGAGTTGCGGATGCTGCTTGGGTTTATTTTGGTAAGCCCCTCGAGGCATTGACCATTGGGGAAGCGGCGATGATTGCGGGGTTAGCACCGGCCCCCAGTTTGTACTCGCCTTTTGTGAATCTCCAGGCGGCCACAGTCCGTCGGGATCAGGTTTTACAGCGGATGTGGGAAGAGGGTTATATTTCCCAGGCAGAGTATGACGAGGCGATCGCCACTCCCTTGGAGACCAACCGCCAAACACCAAAGCGTTTACTCCGGAAGTATCCCTATTTTGCTGATTACGTTAAGGGGGAATTAAGTCGATATCTAACCCCTGAGCAATTGGCCAGCGGCAGTTTTGTCATTGAAACAACCCTCAACCCCCAATGGCAGGAGTGGGCAGAGGCCGTCATTGCGGAAGGGATTAATAATTATGGTCGTTACCAACGGTTCCAACAGGCGGCAATGGTAAGCATTGATCCCCGCAGTGGTCAGATTAAAACCATGGTGGGGGGATTAGATTTTCAGAATAATCAGTATAATCGCGTTACCCAAGCCCAACGACAACCGGGTTCGACCTTTAAAACCTTTGTCTATGCGGCGGCGATCGCCTCTGGGATGTCCCCCAGCACTGCCTATGTGGATAAACCCTTTGTGGTGGACGGCTACAGGCCGAAAAATTATTCTGGCACCTTTAGCAACCAGGCTGTTTCCCTGACGGAGGCCCTGACAAAATCAATCAATACCATTGCCCTGAGTGTGATGTTAGATGTGGGTTGGGATCCGGTCATTGGTCTGGCCCAGCGGATGGGGATCGAGTCAGAAATGAAGCCCACCTATTCCCTCGCTTTAGGGGCTTGGGAAGTGAACCTATTGGAACTGACTTCCGCCTATGGCACTTTAGCAAACCGGGGTGCCCACCAACCGGTCTATGGCATTAGTCGTATCCTCGACCGCAACGGGAAAGTAATTTACCAAGCCAACCGTAAACCTGTCCAGGCCATTGATGTGGATAGTGCTGCCATTATGACTTCGATGCTCACTAATGTCGTGAGTAATGGGACCGGTAGTCAGGCGAATATTGGCCGTCCTGTGGCTGGTAAAACAGGCACTTCTGACCAGGCTCGGGATCTTTGGTTCATTGGCTATATTCCTCAACTGGTAACGGGGGTATGGCTGGGCAACGATGATAATAAGCCCACCTGGGGAGCCAGTAGTACAGCAGCAAGGCTTTGGGGTAATTTAATGCGCCAGATTGCCGCATCAATGGCAGTAGAAGAATTCCCAACGCTACCTAACCTTAGTAATCGAGTCGGTTCGATCACCGCAGAACCAATCCGGGGAGGCTCGAAAAAAACCAAGGCGATCGCCCCTGATCAAAAGCCAACATCTTCCAACACAGATACCGCGGCAGAAACAGAAAAAACCGACTCAGAAAGTCCCCAAAGTTCGCCTGTAACCAGCACCACCGATAATAAGGCTGTCATTGACAATGAAGTAAAACCCCCAACACCCGCCTTCGACTTTAGCAATCCAGCGGATACGGTGCCTCCCCTCGCCCCTTTGCCCAGCAACAATAATCGCGCCCCAGCAGCAACTCCCGCCGCACCATCCAGTAACGTCGACCTACCAGCCCCACCAGTCACCCAGAAGAAAGAAGCAAACTAAGTAGTCTGTTCGCCAAAATAATACCCTTTACCATAAATGGTGTGGATTAAAGGGCGATCGCCTTTACCTTCTACCTTTCGTCGGAGCAGACGAATTAGAGCAGCAAGCACATTACTACTGGGGGATTCATCACTATCCTGCCAGAGATGTTGATAGATCTGTTCATGGGTGAGGAGCTGGGTCGGATGTTCCATAAAATAATGCAAAAGCTGTAACTCTCGGTCGGAAAGGCGGATCATTCGTCCGTTACGGTAGGCTATCTGATTCGCGACATCTAATTCCAAATCAGCCAGTTTTAAGCGTTGGGAAGAACCCAGATCCGGCGTAGGCGATCGCCTTAATAAAGCCCGCACCCGTGCCAGCAATTCCCGCAACTCAAAAGGTTTGACCAAATAATCATCGGCCCCAGCATCCAGCCCAGAAACGCGGTCATCCACCGTATCCTTCGCCGTTAAAAACAAAATGGGGGTTGTTCGTCCCAGGGTGCGCAATTGTCGACAAATTTCAACCCCCGAACATTGCGGTAGCATCCAATCCAAAATTAACAAATCATATTCTTTACCGCAGGCCAGTTCTAAACCCCGTTGGCCATTTTCCGCCAGCTCAATCGTATGACCTTCCCGCACTAACACTTGGCTCAGGGCCTCACGTAGTTCCCGCTCATCATCCACTAACAAAATTCGCATACTCACCCATAAACTATCTCAACACCTAATTATTGCCGAAGCCGGAAATCGCCCCCATCATATATACCTTCAGCAGCAAAAAGGAAGCAGCTATTCAACCACTTCCTCAATCTTATCGATGATATTTTTAGGTTTTGTAAATGCCGACAGTGCTTGCTGACTAAGCCGAAGGTAAAGCATTCGATTCTTGTTTTAAGAGGTTTACCAAGTGCTCATCCCCTCTCGCCTGGGCTGTTTGTAGACGACGCTCTAAACTACGACGCATATTTTCCAAGTGAATGCGGCGGGCCTCTCGACCCATCAACTTAGACAATTGTGGATCCTGGATAGTCGCTGCGGCAACAGTAGTCTTCGCCTGTGGTTGGGTTGCAGCTTTCAATACAGGCTGTAAAAGTCCGTAGGTACCACCCCGATAATGCAAAAGAATTGATTCTACATCGGGTCGTTCGACGGTCTGTGCTACACAGTGACGGCGTATTGCTTGCCCCCGGTAACAACCCACAATATCTCCTTCCGTTACCTCTAATGTTGCGGGGTGATAATCGTAGGAAACGCCACGATAGGTTAGTTTCATCTTAATTTTCCTAAATGTGCTTTGAAATATTTTATGTAAATATTTTT
>JAYKIK010000164.1:0-5170 GCA_035284725.1 Synechococcus sp. | reverse complement strand
GTTGGCACTAGGGTGGGGGATGTTGCGTCTGGAGTCGCTGGTGTTGGTGCAGCGGGCGTAGGGACAGCCGGACTTTCTGGGGTACCAGCAAGCACAGGTTGATTCATGTTGAGGAGAACTGCGGCTTCGGGGTAGTAGGTGCCCCAATACTTAATGCTGGGATTTTTTTGCCAATCCTGTTGGGAAATGCGTAGGTTAAATAAAGGTGCCACAGCCACATCATTTTGACCCAGTACGAGCAGATCGAGAGTTGTGGGGGTAGGGCTTTGCTTAAATAGGGAAGGAATTAGGCCCGTGGTGCGGTCTTCGGCCTGGCGCATAAACCAGGAATAGCGGCTGGGGGGCTGACCAGAGCTGAGGGGTTCGAGGCCATTAATCTCGATGGCATCGAAGCGCAACATACAGGACATCTCAGGGGTGAGGGCTGATTCCTGGGGTTCCGGCACGTAATCGCAGGTCAACTGGGGCGGCACCTGGGCGATCGCCATGGGGACAGTGGAGAGGACACCGATCATTCCCAAAACAACGGGACAACCAGGGGCCTGTAGACAAGAGACAACTGGGGCAAAGCAATGATTGCGAATCAAGAACAACATCGGCGAAACCTACGATCAAGGGCGTGGGGAAGAGGCAAAAGCCTTGTATGATATCATCCTACCGAAAAAATTCACGCTGCACCCCGGGTGTTTTGAGTCCTGGCCATCGACTTTCTTTAGAAAAGCTTAGATCTGAAGCCAGCACCTAAATTTGGGGCCATGCTAGACAACAATGAGACCTGTCTAGGTGGTCTCCTGAAGTAGTTCATGATGCTTGACGCGATTACCCCTGATATTGCTTGGCTTGCTCCCTGGAGTGTCCTGCAACAACTCTGTCATCTGTGGCGGCGGTCTGGTCTGGAGACGAGCGCGGGCGATCGCCTTTATTTGAATGGGGCCCAACTCCAAGAAGCCGGGTTTGTGCTCGAGAGTGACGTTTTTCACCTGCTGCTGGAGACGGAGTTTGTCGCCTTGCTTTGGGCCAAAGCCACTGTACCCCCAGAAACATTCTCCGCAGAACAGGGGGACGTGGGCGGACAGTATCAAGTATCGATGGTGTTTAATCCCCAGGCGATCGCCCCCTTGATCCAAACTCTTCTTAACAGTGCGGTCGACTTTCCTCAGTTGGCGGCCCTAAAGCAAAAGATACTCCCCCAACACTCTGCGGTTCCCCCGGATCTGATGGTGGCACTCTTGGACATTGCCCGCACAATCCCCAGCCAAGAAAGTACTCCCGAACCTTTTATCGTCCCAAACCAGCCCCTAAACGTCCTCCTGAGCCAACGGCTCGAGCAAGAGAAGATCCTCAATAACGTTACCCATCGGATCTATCAAAACCAAGATCTTTTAGCGACGGTGCGCCTGGCTCTCGAGCAAGCCCAAAAACTCCTGCGGGTCGATCGTCTGCTAGTGTACCAACTCGATTTACCAACGACAGCACCGAATCAATTTATCAGTCGTGTCACCTTTGAAGTCACTTCCTCTGAGCAAATTTCCTCCTTACTGCACTTTGACCAGGACGAATGTCTCACTAATAATCAGCTCATCAAAAAGGCTTACCTGAACGGAAGATATCTTGCGGTGAATGACATCGACACTGACCCCCACCTCAGCCCCTGCTTTAGGGGGCAACTCCAGGGAATGCAGGTCAAGGCGAAGTTAGTGGTGCCTTTAATCGTCGATAAACATCTTTGGGGTCTGCTTATCGCCCACCAATGCCATAATCCCCGCCGTTGGCGTAAAAATGAAATTACTTTCCTGACCCATGTGGCGGAATATTTGGCGATCGCCATTCTCCAGGCCCGTTCCTACCGCCAACTCCAAGAACAAAAGACCACCCTCGAAACCCTCGCCCAGCAGCGCGCCCGGGAACTTGAAGATGCCCTGCTTTCTGCCCAGGTGGCCAGCCAATCAAAAAAAGAATTTATCCACATCATGAGCCATGAGTTGCTCACCCCCCTCACTTCGATCATTGGTCTATCCAATACCCTCAGCTATTGGAGTGCCGCCGATAATCCCAAAAAACTGCCCATCGAAAAACAGCGAGCCTACTTGCAAACTATCCACGAAAGCGGCATCCGCCTGCGTAATTTACTCCAGGATATTTTGGATTTTTCCCAAACCGAAGCGGCCCGTTCTGTGCTCGACCCCCAGAAATTTTCCCTCAAACAATTGTGTTACCGAGTCTTTAATGGCTTCCAAGAGGTAGGCGATCGCCAAGGATTGACCCTCAAATTTAACAACCAACTGGAACCCGAACAGGATCTGTTTTACGCTGACCCGATCCGCCTCGAAAAAATCCTTAGCCACCTCCTCTCCAATGCGATTAAATTCACCTCCCACGGTGGGGCAGTCACCTTCAATATTTGGCGCGAACAACAGCAGGATGTGATCTTTCAAGTTGAGGACACCGGCATTGGCATTCCCCCCCAACAAATTCCCCTGTTATTTGAACAATTCCAGCAGCTCGAACCCTCCATGAGTCGCAGCTATGACGGCGCTGGGTTCGGCCTTGCCCTCGTCAAACAGCTCGTCGAAATCCACCAGGGCCAAATTCACGTCACTTCCGCCCCGCAAAAAGGCTCGATTTTCACTGTCCGTATCCCCAACCAGGTTCCTCGCAATCTCCATCCTACTGGCCAGGGAAACCTCGGCGGCAACCAGGGAGGTACCATCGTCCTTGTGTCCCAGGATGAAGAAATGGCCACCCTCATTTGTGAATTGCTCACGGCCACCAACTACCAAGTCATTTGGCTCATTGATAGTGAAATTGCCAGTCGCCAAATTACCACCCTCCAGCCGGTATTGGTCCTCCTCGATGCCCACCAAAACCACAACCAAATCGAAGACATCATTGACAGCCTCAAAACCGCCCCCCAAACCCAACAAATTCCTGTGCTACTCATTGGCGATCGCCTAGGAGGGGAGCAATGGCAAGCGCTCCAACGACAGGGCTTCCAAGACTATTTACCCAAACCGATCCAGAGTGAAAAACTCATCGATATGGTGAACCACTACGTCACCCGCCACTACCTCACTCCCCGTTAAGCCGTCACAATCCCTTGGCGATCGCCCCCCTTTTCCGGCAGGATTAACCACAGCGAACCCTTGAACCAAGTCCCCATGCGCGATCTCTATCCCCCGATCCAGCCCAACTACAGCGGTACACTCCCCGTTTCCGACCTCCACACCCTCTACTACGAAGAATCCGGCAACCCCAATGGTAAGCCCATTGTCTTTATCCATGGCGGCCCCGGGGGCGGTTGCCCCCCCATCTACCGGCAATTTTTCAACCCCCAACAATGGCGGATTATTCTCTTTGATCAGCGGGGCGCTGGCCAGAGTACCCCCAGGGCAGAACTGCGGGAAAATACCACCTGGGATCTCGTCGCTGACATCGAAAAAATCAGAGAACACCTCGGCATTCAAAAGTGGTTTGTTTTCGGGGGCAGTTGGGGCAGCACCCTCGCCCTGGCCTACAGCCAAACCAACCTGGAGCGCTGCTTAGGGCTGATCCTGCGGGGGATTTTTATGCTCCGACAAAAGGAAATCCACTGGTTTTATCAACATGGTGCGAGCGAAATCTTCCCCGATGCCTGGGAAAGTTACCTCCAACCCATCACCCCAGAGGAACGCCACGATCTCGTCAGCGCTTACTACAAACGCCTCACTAGCCCTGACCCGAAAATTCGCCTCGAAGCGGCCCAGGCCTGGTCTGTGTGGGAAGGGAGCACCAGCCGTTTAATTCCCTCCGCCGCCAGTAAAGTGAGTTTTGCCCGCCCTGAATTTGCCGAAGCCTTTGCCCGCATTGAGTGTCATTACTTTGTGAATAAAGGGTTTTTTGAGACGGAGGATCAGCTGCTGCAAAATGTAGACCGGATTCGCGACCTGCCCGCCGTAATTGTCCAGGGTCGTTACGATGTGGTCTGTCCGATGACCAGTGCTTGGGATCTCCATCGGGCTTGGCCGGAAGCAAAATTTATCGTTGTACCCGATGCGGGTCATTCCGCCTTCGAGCCGGGCATTCAAACGGCATTACTCAACGCGACGGACGAATTTGCGCGATTATAGTTTTTTCTTGGAGTCCTATGGCTTGGCAATATAAAACCCCCGGCATCCCCGACCAACTATTTGAACGGCTACCCGGCATCCCCCTGACAAAACGGGAGGCGCGCCTCTTGATTATTTCGGCCCTGCGGATGGAAGAAAATTCTGTTCTCTGGGATATTGGCGCGGGCACAGGGACAATTTCCGTAGAGGTCGCCCTGCTATGTCCCCAGGCCCAGGCGATCGCCATTGAACGGGATGATGAGGTGGCGGATTTGGTGCGGCGCAATGCGGAACGTTTCCAAACCGCTAATATCACCGTGATTGAGGGGAATGCACCGGAGTGTTTTGCCCAAATTCCCACAAAACCCGACCGCATTTGTCTGGGAGGCGGCAAACCGATTAAAGCACTCCTAGCTGAGGCATGGCAGTGTTTAGCCCCTGGGGGGCGGGCCGTGGCGATGGCAACGAATTTGGAACAACTCTATCAATTGTCGGAAGGTTTTTCAGAACTCCAGGCACGCAATGTGGAGGTGGTGCAGGCCGCCATTAACCGCTTGGAAACCCAGGGTATGCGCCAGGTGTTTGCGGCGGTGGATCCGATGTTTATCTTGAGTGGGGAAAAAATCTAGGGGCGGGAAATGCTTGTAAAATAAACCCCTGGTCTCGATGGAGTAATGGAAAAAGACAATGCGCCCCCGCAAACGATTTGGTCAACATTGGCTTACGGATCAACGGATTTTAGATGAGATTGTGGCGGCGGCGAATCTGCAACCGACGGATCGGGTTTTGGAGATTGGCCCGGGCAAGGGTGCTTTAACCAGCCGCTTGTTACCCCAGGTGGAATCTTTGTTGTCGGTGGAGATCGACCGGGATCTATGTCAATACATGGTGAGGAATTTTGGCGATCGCCCGAATTTCTTACTCCTCGAAGCGGACTATCTTCAGGCAAATATCAACCAGTTTCTAAAAGATTTTCCCCAGTTTCAAAATCCCCGCAAGGTGGTGGCGAATATTCCCTACAACATCACAGGGCCGATTTTAGAAAAACTCCTAGGCACCATCGACCAACCGAACCCCAATCCCTT
>JAYKIK010000163.1:0-10289 GCA_035284725.1 Synechococcus sp. | reverse complement strand
CTTCTGGTGATGGCAATGAAATCAGATTATCTTTGTCCATGGGTGTATCCTTGTTGGTTTTTGCTTAATTCAGCAGGATACGCTTTTTCTTTCCTCTCCTCCATACACCAGAAATAAACATAACTCCTCAATCCTGATCACGGTCTACTGGGGCTGTAATTTCGCGGTCAACTCCTGGCGTAATCGGTGCAGAATAGATTCTCGATCCAAGGATTCAATGATATTTTTTACCACCACTTTCGGGTCAGTGTCCCCCCAGGAACCGCCATTGGCGAGGTAAGTTTGGGTACTTTTGCCAATGATTTGGGTGGTTAAACCGGCGATCGCCCCCTGGGTCACCGCCACGGACAGATAAGGCATCATCGATAGTCCCCCCGTGAGAGGTGCACTCCCTCCCAAGACCGTTTTCAGGGAACTCAAGCCCAGATTGGCGAGCAATTCCCCTAGACTGAGGCCGCCCATACTCAGAACAATTTTTTGGAGCAGGGCGATCGCCTCCCGGTGATTTAATGTCAAACCATACCACTGGGCTAATTTGATGATGAGGGTCACATCCACCACTGCCCCACTAAAAACATCCACCACTGTCACGGGATTCAGCGCCACCGCCACTGCCTTTGTCGCCATGGCCCGTTCGATCAGTTGATCTGCGGCTTGGGCCCGGAGGAGCAATTTTCGTCGGGTGAGCTGTTCCTGGACTCGATCAACAAAAAGCATACAGTTTAGGGCCAGCAGTGCTTTGCCTTCCCGATTGAGAATTTCTAAAATTTTTAGCTTGAGATCCACAACATCCGCGGGCCCCCGCTCCCGGAGTATCCGCCGTTGACCGGTAGGGTCGATTGCAATTTTCGTCACTAGAGGTGCCGCCGAAACCATGACGATTTCCTCCGGTGAGAGCAATTCTTTCACCCGGCGATCACAAATGGTTTGATAGATTAATTCCCGGTCGGCCTGGGGATATTGATCTACTTTGTTAAACACCAGGATCATCGGCTTCCCCACTTCCCGCAGTTGGGCGAGGGCCTCAAATTCCACCCGGGACATGTCCCCCGCAATCACAAATAGCAGCAGATCCATTTGTTGGGCAATTAATTTAGCCAGCTGTTCCCGGGTTTCCCCATTGACTTCATCAATGCCTGGAGTATCAGTCAACTCTAAAGAGCCTCGACCTTCCTGAAAAAAAGTCGCCCGCTGAATTTGACTATTGGCGATCGCCTCCGTATGCAATGCCCAGGGAACCTGCTGAATATCCATAGTCACCCCATGGAGGGCCCCCGTTTGGAAAATCTCCTTCCCCAACAACGCATTAAGAACGGAAGATTTCCCCCGGCCGACTAAACCAAAGGCCGCAATCTGTAACTGGGTCTGCTCCAACTTATCCAGCATTTGGGACAGTTGGGCGATATCTTCTTCCAACCCCTGCTGTTCTACCTGGGTTAAATCAAAATGTTGTAGCACATGGCGAATAATTTCCTGGGCATGCTGGTAATTGATCTCCGTTTGGATCTCCGAAAAATTGGCGATCGCCCCTTCTAAATCCACCGTTGACCAGTCCACCATCGCTTTATGAGCAGGAAATATTATTCAAAGACACCCTTAAGAGCCGTTCTCGCCGCCAAATGGTTGCGGGTTGAGGTCAAGATTTCCACTTCTCGCCGGAGCCGTTCTTGGGTATCCTGTAATTCCAAAAGAGCCTGTTGTTCTTCAGCAACCCCATACAGGCTTCCCGCAATCCAAAAGGACAGTTCCCGGGGTAAATCTGGCAATTCTTCGGGTAACTCCAATTCCTGTCCCGCTAATTTGGCTGATAGGGCCACTACATCCATCAAAACCTGTTTGGCATCCACCGCCAAGGTTGACAGGTTCCCCGTTGTTAGATCGTCTTCGATCCATTCCACCAAGCCCACGCGATAGGGCTTTTCCCGAACGTAGTCCAGAACCCGGAAGCGCTGTTGGCCAATGGTTAACATCTTCATCCGGCCGTCTGGTAATTTTTCACAGTGGACAATCTCCGCACAACAACCCACATTGGCGATCGTGCCATCCACAGGATTTACCATCAACACCCCAAAACGGCGATCGTTTTCCAGAATCGTATTCATCATGATCCGATAACGAAACTCAAATACATGAAGCGGTAGAGGTCGCGATGGAAATAAAACCAATTCCGGTAAAGGAAAGAGGGGCAATTCTCGAACAGCAACGGAGAAAGAGGTCATGGGTAAGGTTGGATACTATTCTTTCTATACTGTAGCGGATATACAAAACTTAAGGGAAACAGAAAAGGCCCCTTCCGAGAAATCATCAGAAAAGACCCAAACTAAATCAATGGTAAAAACCATCTAAATTTTTCAAAAATTTATTCAATCCTAGAGCTTGACCTCAATATCAACCCCGGCAGGTAGATCGAGTTTCATTAGAGCATCAATAGTCTTAGAAGAAGGCTGGTAAATATCAATAATGCGGCGGTGGGTGCGGGTTTCAAAATGTTCCCGGGAGTCCTTGTCAACGTGGGGAGAACGGAGGACACAATAGATCTTACGCTTAGTTGGCAGGGGAATTGGGCCGATGGCGGTTGCGTTAGTGCGGTTTGCGGTATCAACGATTTTTTCGCAGGAGGTGTCAAGGAGACGACGGTCAAACGCTTTCAGACGAATACGGATTTTTTGTTGCTGTAAAGTTGCCATTATTTTTACTTGTCAAGGTACAGATGTAATAATGTTCCGCTACAAAATTGACGTAGCGAGTTTCCAGAGAAAGGAGGAATGAGCCAGGGAGTAAGCCTATTACTTAGACCTACTCCCGATGAATTAGCTGAGCTAATTACTTGAGGATTTTAGAAACAGTACCAGCACCGATGGTGCGACCACCTTCACGGATTGCGAAACGCATTCCCTGTTCGATCGCGATCGCGTTGATGAGTTCCACGGTCATCTTGATGCGATCGCCAGGCATGACCATTTCGGCAGCAGAACCATCGTCTGCAGTAAAGTCAGTGATTGTACCGGTTACATCAGTTGTACGGACATAGAACTGAGGACGGTAGTTGGGGAAGAAGGGAGTGTGACGGCCACCTTCTTCTTTGGTGAGTACATAAACTTCAGCCTCGAAGTTGGTGTGAGGAGTAATAGAACCAGGCTTAGCCAGTACCATACCACGCTCGATATCATCTTTCTGAACGCCGCGGAGAAGTACACCCACGTTGTCCCCAGCCATCCCTTCGTCGAGGGTCTTCTGGAACATCTCAACACCGGTGACAGTGGTGCTTCGAGTGTCTCTGATCCCAACGATTTCGATGGTTTCGCCGACTTTGACCTTACCACGCTCGATCCGGCCAGTGGCAACAGTACCACGACCAGTGATGGAGAATACGTCTTCAACAGCCATCAAGAAAGGCTTATCAACATCACGCTCAGGGAGAGGAATGTACTCATCAACACTGTCCATGAGAGCAAGAATCTTATCTACCCACTTGTCATCGCCACGCTTGAGGTTGGGGTTGGCGGTTAGGGCTTCTACTGCCTTGAGCGCAGAACCAGTGGTGATGGGGATCTCATCGCCGGGGAAGTCATACTCACTCAGCAATTCGCGAACTTCAAGTTCAACGAGTTCGAGGAGTTCTTCGTCGTCCACTTGATCTTCTTTGTTCAAGAAAACAACAAGGCTAGGTACACCAACCTGCTTCGCCAAAAGGATGTGCTCCCGAGTTTGAGGCATGGGGCCATCAGCAGCGGATACAACGAGGATACCACCGTCCATCTGAGCTGCACCAGTGATCATGTTTTTCACATAGTCAGCGTGGCCGGGGCAGTCAACGTGAGCGTAGTGACGGTTGTCAGTTTCGTATTCTACGTGAGCAGTGTTGATGGTGATACCACGCGCTTTTTCTTCAGGTGCCGCGTCGATATCTTCATAGTTACGAGCCTTTGCACCACCTTGTGCAGCCAAAGCCATGGTGATTGCTGCGGTCAACGTTGTTTTACCGTGGTCAACGTGGCCAACGGTACCAATATTGGCGTGGTCTTTGTTTCTTTCAAACTTAGCGCGTGCCATGAGTTTCGTTATTCCTTAATCGTTAAAAGTGAGCGTTCCCTTTGTTTTTTGCGATGATAGCTTCAGCCACATGGCGAGGCACCTCATCGTAGTTGCTGAATTCCATCGAAAAGATACCACGTCCTTGGGTTTTTGAACGGATATCTGTGGCGTAACCAAACATTTCTGCCAGTGGAACTTTTGCAGAAACTTTGGCAATGCCGTCTTCGGAACTCATACCTTGGATGTTGCCCCGACGGGCATTGAGGTCACCCATGATGTCCCCAAGGAAATCCTCAGGCACTTCAACCTCAACCTGCATGATGGGCTCTAGGACCACAGGAGAAGCCTCTTCAACGGCGTTGCGAATGGCGATAGAGCCTGCAATTTTAAATGCCATTTCTGAGGAATCTACATCATGGAAAGAACCATCAACCAGGGTGGCTTTGAGATCGATCATTGGGTAGCCTGCGATGATACCAGATTCACAGGCTTCTTTCATCCCTTGTTCTACGGAAGGGATGTATTCACGCGGAATGGTACCACCAACAATTTTTGATTCAAACGCAAAGCCACTGCCTTCGTCTCCAGGTTCAATCTGGATGACAACATGGCCGTATTGACCTTTGCCGCCGCTCTGACGGATAAATTTACCTTCGGCGTTGGCCTGCTGGCGAATTGTTTCCCGATAGGCGACTTGGGGTTGACCGACATCTGCTTCGACTTTAAATTCCCGCAGCATGCGATCCACAAGGATTTCGAGGTGTAGTTCTCCCATCCCTGCGATTACTGTTTGATTAGTCTCCGGATCGACACTGACACGGAAGGTCGGGTCTTCATCGGATAGGGCTTGGAGGGCTTTAGAGAGCTTCTCCATATCTTGTTTTGTCTTGGGCTCGACAGCGACGGAGATGACCGGCTCTGGGACGTAAAGAGATTCTAGGATGATGGGATGATCCCCATTGCAGAGGGTATCTCCGGTCATGGTTTCGCGCATGCCAATGACGGCACCAAGATCACCGGCTCGGAGTTCATCGACTTCGATGCGCTCGTTGGACTTAAGAACAATCAGGCGAGAAATGCGTTCTTTTCTGTCTTTTGTGGAGTTGTAAATGTAACTTCCTTTTTCGATGACTCCGGAGTAAACCCGGATAAAGCTAAGTCTGCCATAGGGATCAGAAGCAATTTTAAACGCAAGAGCTGCGAAAGGGGCTTCATCATCGGCGGGGCGATCGCCCACGGTTCCGTCGGGCAGTTCCCCTTGAATTGGAGGGACATCTAGGGGGGAAGGCAGATAGTTAACAACCGCATCTAACAGCAGTTGTACGCCTTTATTTTTGAAGGCTGAACCGCAAAGGAGAGGGACTACAGTTCCGCTAATTGTTCCCCTACGCAGGGCAGCCATAATTTCTGCTTCGGTAAAACTTTCCCCCTCGAGATATTTTTCGAGTAAGCTCTCGTCAGTTTCGGCGATCGCCTCGATCATGATCGTGCGATATTCTTCTGCCTTATCCTGCAGTTCCAGGGGAATGTCGGTCACATCAATGTCTTGGCCGATGTCATCTTTGTAGATGTGGGCCTTCATGGTCAGGAGGTCGATAATGCCTTGAAATTCATTTTCTGCGCCGATGGGAATTTGGATCGGTACCGCGTTGGCCTTAAGGCGATCACGGATCTGCTCATAAACCCGGAAAAAATTAGCCCCCGTTCGATCCATTTTGTTTACAAAGGCGATGCGGGGTACGCGGTAGCGATCTGCTTGACGCCAAACGGTTTCTGATTGGGGTTGCACACCACCTACGGAGCAAAAAACGGCAATAACACCGTCGAGGACACGCATAGAGCGTTCAACTTCAATGGTGAAGTCAACGTGCCCAGGGGTATCAATGATATTAATCTTGTGGTCGCGCCAGCTAGTACTAATTGCCGCCGCCGTAATCGTAATGCCCCGTTCCCGCTCCTGTTCCATCCAGTCGGTCACAGCATTGCCCTCATGGACTTCCCCAATCTTGTGGACAAGCCCCGAGTAGAACAAAATTCTTTCAGTTGTAGTGGTTTTGCCCGCATCGATATGTGCGGCAATGCCAATGTTACGGACTTGTTCTAGGGCGATGCTACGTGGCACAGTGACCTCCTGCAAACTGGTTCGTCGGGATCGGCGATCGCACATATTTTTTCTTTTGAAATGTGCGTACCAGAAACTTTGAAAACAGTTGCTTAATACTTCTTAGCAATGGCGACTCATCATTATAGTCGTGCCATTCCGTTTCGTCTATAGCACCCGGGAAAGTTTTCCCCTTGAAGGAGTACCTCCCCCGGTTATGCCTTACGACGTCGTTTTAGTAACGGTAGTGGGCAAAAGCCTTGTTCGCTTCGGCCATCCGGTGGGTATCTTCCCGCTTCTTGATTGCGCCACCAGTTTCGTTAGCTGCATCCATCAGTTCATTAGCCAACTTGATCGCCATACTCTTACCGGAGCGCTGACGGGCATAGCCGATCAACCAACGGAGAGCGAGGGCAGTGCCACGGCTTTGGCGGACTTCCATGGGAACTTGATAGGTAGCACCACCGACCCGACGGGCTTTTACTTCCACAAGGGGCGTGAGATTACGAATTGCAGTTTCAAAGACTTCAACAGGATCACTCCCAGTCCGTTCTTTGATAATGTCGAGGGCATCGTAGACAATCCGTGCTGCCAAGGATTTCTTACCGCTTTTCATCACGCGGCGGATAGTCATACTGAGAAGGCGGTTATTGTACACAGCATCAGGCGGTACAACGCGCTTTTTGGTAACTGAGCGACGGGACATATTTTTTCTATGCTTTACAGATAGAGGGTTTTCTTAGGGGGATCGTATGGATTTTCACCGGGTACGATGATTTTTTATAGGGGCAGCAATTATATAGTGAGAACCATCCACGGTGTCGTGAGCTTTGGGAGGTTCATGACAAGCTTTAATAATTTGATGAAGTAATTTAAGGGAGGTCGGCGATCGCAACTCTTGCCAACAACTCTACCTTCAATTATTCCTTGGGACGCTTAGCGCCATACTTCGAGCGACCCTGCTTACGGTCTTTAACCCCAGTAGCATCAAGGGTACCGCGAACAATGTGATAACGAACACCAGGTAAGTCTTTTACACGACCGCCACGGATAAGTACAACGGAGTGTTCCTGGAGGTTATGACCAATCCCAGGGATATAGGCCGTTACTTCAAAACCAGAGGTCAAACGAACACGAGCCACCTTCCGCAGAGCAGAGTTAGGCTTTTTCGGGGTAGTCGTATATACACGGGTGCAGACGCCACGACGCTGGGGGCATTGCTTTAGTGCAGGGGACTTAGTCTTTTTCTTGAGCTTGAAGCGCTCTGAACGAATAAGCTGTTGAATAGTTGGCATGGACAATTGCCCTACGCGGATGGTTTGACGTAGGTCATTAACATTGACAAATTACAATCTTAGTGACAAGGATCTGCTAATGTCAAGGTTCCCGCTGAAAGGATTGACCACAATTACAGGTTTTGGCATGTAGGGAATTTTTGAAGCGGAAGCCCCCTCCCATTAAATCTTCGGAGTAATCGATATTGAGATTTTCCAATTGTGTAGCATTATCAGGGGGAATCAAGATATTGATGTTACGGATATTTTCTTGGCGATCGCCCACCTGGGGTTCTGACTCCAGGGAAAATTGATAAATGTAGTCTAAACAACCGCCGGGCTGCACCGTAATGCGAAGATAACTGTCGGTGGCTTGGCGACTTCGTTGAATACGCTTAATTTCTTGGGCAGCAGTGGAAGTAATTTGAATCATGGCAATCGGCAAAATACAGCCAACGGTCGGCGCGCTTATGGGCGAGCATAGTCGTCTTGGAAGCGAATAATATCATCTTCGCCTAGATACTCACCATTTTGCACTTCGATCAAGATGAGGGGAACAACCCCAGGATTTTGGAGGCGGTGCTTCGTACAGGCGGGCACATAGGTGGATTGATTGGGGGTGAGGAGTTCTATGTTATCGCCACATTCAACATGGGCTGTCCCAGAAACAACGATCCAGTGTTCGCTGCGATGATGATGCATCTGGAGGCTGAGGCGATGACCGGGTTTTACCTCAATGCGCTTGATTTTGTAGCCAGGGCCTTCGTCGAGCACAGTAAAAGTTCCCCAGGGGCGGGAATCTGTGGGAAGCTGTGGATCTGGCGTAATGGGTGGGATAAAGCTGGATTGTGCCGTCAATGTCATTGGCCCTCAAAAACCGTAGATGACAACAAAATATTTGCTTTCCATTATGCGTTAGGGGCGGCGATTACGCTGAAACCAATCCTGGAGTAACCGTCGGCATTCCACTGTCGCAATCCCCCCAATCACGGGAAAAGAATGGTTTGAAAAAAGAGCATCGGGAAAGTTGGCCACACTCCGCAGGGAGCCTGTTTTCGGATCGTCAGCACCATAAACGACCTGCTTAAGACGACTGTGAATAATCGCCCCGGTACACATGGGACAGGGTTCGAGGGTGACGTAGAGGGTGCAGTCCTGGAGATGCCAATCTTGGCGGATTTGGCTCGCAGCCCGGATCGCCATCAGTTCAGCGTGGGCGGTGGGGTCTTGGGTTTTTTCTTTGCGATTACCACTCTGGGCCAATATTTGATTTTGACCATCAACGACAATTGCCCCGACTGGAATTTCCCCCGATTGTCCAGCGACTTTTCCCAAGGCGATCGCCTTCTGCATCCAGAAATAGTGTTGTTGATATTCCGCTTGGGTAATCACGGGTGCAGCAATGTTTTAAGTTCGCCTTTTCGATCCAGTTCAAACAGGTCGGTACAGCCGCCAATGGGAACATTGTCAATGAAGATTTGCGGTACAGTGCGCTGGCCCTCTGCCCGTTCTGCCATCTTGTTGCGGGCGTCCTCGTCCCCATCAATCTTATATTCCGTAAAATGTACACCTTTGAAAAACAGTAGTAGTTTCGCAGCAATGCAGTAGGGACAGGTTTGCCAGGTATAGATTTCTACCTTGGCGTGAACCCCTGTCCTCTTTTTTCCAAGCAGTGACTTCAGACAATCTAACATTTTGAACTTTCTCCAGTACCCCCAAGCCCTGCTCTGCCGCCAATGGATTTGATTTACGGTCAGAATGGGACTGACAAAGTCAATGACCTTAGGGTTAAACTTTAGAATACTTTGAGCATTACTGATTTGTGGGAAAAATTTTATCTGAGCCATGCTAGCGAGTGGCACTACTACCGGAGCAATTCATTTCCAGATCAGCCACAATGTATTTCAATCACTTTTCTCTGGACATTAACTAGACAATAAAACTATGAGCACTTCAACCCTCACCCGTGACTATAAAGTCGCTGATATCAATCTCGCCAGTTGGGGACGTAAGGAAATTGCGATCGCTGAGGGCGAAATGCCCGCCCTAATGACCATCCGTAAAAAGTACCGCGATAGTAAGCCTTTGGCTGGAGCCAAGATCATCGGCTGTATCCACATGACGATTCAGACGGCGGTGCTCATTGAAACCCTAGTCGAACTCGGTGCAGAAGTGCGTTGGTCTTCCTGTAATATCTTCTCCACCCAAGATCATGCCGCAGCGGCGATCGCCGAGGCCGGGATTCCAGTCTATGCCTGGAAAGGGGAAACCGAAGAAGAATATATGTGGTGTATTGAGCAAACCTGTCGTACCCCTGAAGGCGAACTGTGGGATGCCAACATGATCCTCGACGATGGTGGTGACCTCACGGGTTATATCCACGAAACCTATCCCGAAATGCTCACCAAAATCCACGGCGTGACTGAAGAGACCACTACCGGGGTACACCGTCTCTATGAAATGCTCGAAAAGGGCGAACTGAAAATTCCCGCCATTAACGTTAATGATTCCGTCACTAAGGCGAAAAACGATAACAAATATGGTTGCCGCCACAGTTTAAACGATGCCATCAAACGTGCCACTGACCACCTCCTCGCCGGGAAAAAAGCCCTCGTGATTGGTTACGGGGATGTGGGCAAAGGTTCTGCTGCTTCCCTGCGTCAGGAAGGCATGATTGTTAAGGTGACCGAAGTAGACCCCATCTGTGCGATGCAGGCTTGTATGGACGGGTTTGAGGTGGTTTCCCCCTTCATCAACGGCGTTAACAATGGGCCGGATAGCATCAATAAAGCGCTTTTAGCGAATACCGATCTTTTGGTGACTGCCACGGGTAACGTCAACGTTTGTGATGCCAATATGCTCGCAGCCCTGAAGCCCAG
>JAYKIK010000162.1:0-24469 GCA_035284725.1 Synechococcus sp. | reverse complement strand
GCGGTTATATCTACCGCGAAGTAATGGTCTTAAGCGATGTAGGACGCTTGATCTACATGGCGACGAATGAAGCCAAATCCCTTATCCAGTCTTGATTTAATTTTTTCTTTATAAACAGGCTCTAAATAGCAGAAAGTGCTATTATCGATTTGCAATCCCCGATTAAATACCCAAAATAGAGGAAAAAATTCATCATGGCGAACGCACCTGTATCCCCAGTGGTGCTCGTAATTTTAGATGGCTGGGGCTACCGTCAAGAAGTTAGCGCAAATGCCATTGCGGCTGCGAAAACCCCCAATGTCGATGCCTTTTTCGCTACATATCCTTCGACATTAATCCACACATCTGGAAAAAGGGTGGGGCTGCCAGACGGTCAGATGGGAAATTCAGAAGTGGGTCACCTAAACCTAGGGGCAGGGCGTGTTGTTCCCCAGGAGTTAGTAAGAATCTCCGATGCCATTGAAGATGGTTCATTTCTGCGCAATGATGTTCTGGTTAAAGTCTGTCGGGAAACTCGCCAAGCCGGTAAAAAATTACATTTAATTGGTCTTTGTTCCGATGGGGGCGTTCACTCTCACCTCACCCATCTCCTCGGTTTACTCGATCTGGCGAAGGTCAACGGCATTTCTGATGTTCATATCCATGCCATCACCGATGGCCGTGACACCAACACCACCGAGGGGATTAACTACCTCCAGCAAATCCAAGCACACATTGACAAATTCGGCGTTGGTTCTATTTCCACCATCAGTGGTCGTTACTTTGCCATGGACCGCGATCGCCGCTGGGATCGGGTGAAGCAAGCCTATGACGTGATGACCCAGGATATTGCCATTGATCAGCGTTCCTTTACGGAAATTCTCCAAGAAAATTATGACAAAGGGATAACCGATGAGTTTATCCCACCAGTGCGCCTTAAGGCAGGGGCGATCGCCCCTGGGGATGGCGTTATTTTTTATAATTTCCGCCCCGACCGCGCCCGGCAACTGTCCTATGCTTTTGTTGATCCCAATTTCCAAGGGTTTGATCGAGAATTCATCACCGACCTCAATTTCGTCACCTTCACCCAGTACGATGCCAATCTCCCTGTAGAGGTTGCCTTTGCCCCCCAAAACCTCACGAAAATTCTTGGGGAAGTGATTGCGGATAATGACCTAAAACAATTCCGCACTGCCGAAACGGAAAAATATCCCCACGTCACCTATTTCTTCAATGGTGGGTTAGAAGTGCCCTTTGAAGGGGAAGATCGGGAACTGATCGCCAGTCCCCAGGTGGCTACCTACGACCAAAAGCCAGAGATGTCCGCCCAGGCCGTGACCGATGCAGCCTGTAACGCTATTGAAAAAGGCATCTACAGCTTAGTGGTGATTAACTACGCGAACCCTGACATGGTTGGGCATACTGGTAAGCTCGAAGCGGCCATCCACGCCATTGAAACCGTAGATACCTGTCTAGGTCGTTTGGTTGCTACTGTGGGCAAAATAGGTGGCACAACTTTGATCACCGCTGACCATGGCAATGCCGAATATATGGCCGATGAACATGGGAAGTCTTGGACGGCCCACACCACCAACCCTGTACCGTTTATTTTGATTGAAGGGGAACGCCGAAAAGTAATTGGTCATGGCGCTGATGTGGCACTGCGGGAGAATGGTTGCCTCGCGGATGTAGCCCCTACAATTCTTGACATTCTTGGCATTGAACAACCCCAGGAAATGACAGGACAATCTTTAATTGCCCCGGCGCCCTATGCGGTGACCCGACGCCGCTAGATCGGTTATGCTAGGCTCCTTAGGGAAAGTCGTTTTTTATTGATTATTTTTATGTTGGAATCTATTCTACAAATCGTGTGGATGGTGTCTGCCGTCGGTCTGATTTTACTGGTGCTCCTCCACAGTCCTAAGGGTGATGGTCTTGGGGGCATTGGCGGTCAAGCACAAATGTTTACCAGCACCAAGAGTGCGGAAACGGCTCTTAACCGTGCCACTTGGATTTTGTGTATTACTTTTATCAGCCTCACGGTAATTCTCAGTGCAGGTTGGCTGACTCCTGTGGTGGGTCAGTAGGTTTGCGTTGGAAAGCAGCAAACGCTTTCTAGATCTTTTAGAGCGTCACTCCCGGGGGTGGCGTTTTTGGTTGGGCTGGTTGCTGGGTTTGGCGATCGCCTTGGGAGTTCATGGGCGGAGTGTTGGTCTCCCCCCCGATGTTCTCGCTCAATTGCCAGCGCCACAGGTTCATCCCCTACCCCAAAACCTCGTCACGACGCCCCCAGTGGAAGCGGCCGATTACTTTGATGCGGTTTCCCCTTCACCCTTGGGATATTTAGTTTGGTCAAATTTTCCTGTCCGGGTATATTTCTCCCCCACCGATCCAACAGCGAGCATCGCCACCCAGAAACGTCAGCAGCAGTGGCAGCGGGCAGTCACAGAGGCGATCGCCCAATGGCAGGCCTATTTACCCCTCACAACGACGGAAACACCGGAAACCGCCGATATTATCATTCGTCGCCAAGCTCCCCCGGCACAAAAGCAGATTCATCCAGAAACTGGTGAAACCCGTTATTTCTTCGGTCGCAATGCCATCACGGACTATGAGTTTTATGTGGATGCAGAGAATATCCTGCGTCACCGGATGACAATTCTTTTAAGTGATCATCAAGGGGCGATCGCCACCCAAAATACTGCCCGCCACGAACTAGGCCATGCCTTGGGAATTTGGGGTCATAGTCCAAATATCGCCGATGCTTTATTTGCCAGCCAGGTCGGTACCCATGGGGAAATTACCGTTGCAGATATCAATACCCTACGAAAAATTTACCAACAACCGACTCGGGTAGGCTGGCCGATGCCCCCTGATATTTCCGCCCAAAATCCTTGATCCCCACTGGGTTAACTACGATCCCCAACAAGAAAAAAAGACATGGATTATCTCTTTCCATGAAGTATTGTGAAGGAAGTTTTCGACTTTACAGTGGACAGATTTCTATCCTATAGTTAGAGGCTAGAGCAAATTTTGAGGCAATCTACATGGCAAAAAAGAAACGTAAGACCACTGGCAAAAATGCTGTCACTCTATCCCTTACGTCCCAAGCCATTGATCGCCTCGCAGAAATGGCCCAGAAATCTGGTTTTTCTCGGTCCGCTTTTGTGGAAAACTTGATGGCTGGTGCCGTGGCGATCACCGCCCCAGAAGCTCAAACCAGCCTCATCGTTTTGGCAGAAACAGAAGAGGAAAACAAGAATCAAATACAAATCAACACAGGCGTAAATCTCTCTAGAACGCTGACAACGGCGGTATCCGATGACACCACAGCCCTAGAGCCACTCAAAGAAAAGATTGCTGCCCAGGAAAAAATTATTGCGGATCTAGAGGCGAAATTAGCCGTAGCTCCCGAACTGAAGCGACCGGTTGCTCGCCCGAATGTCTCAGAAAAGACAGCAATTTCTACTGTCGATCAAACCCAAAAAGTTGCTGCCCTAGAACAGGCATTAAAATCTCAAGAAAATAAAGTTCAACAATTAACAAATGATCTCAAAAATCTTCAACAAGAATTAACTACTGCGGGTCAAAAAGAGGCTGCATTGCAACAGCAACTTGAGCAAACAAATCTCACTTTAGCCCAAAGCCAAGCACAAAATAAAGCTCTAACCCAAGAATTAGAATCCCAGAAAGCAACGGTTATTCAACTGAGCCAACAATCCGCTGCTACGGAGACAGCCCAGGCAACCCTCAAGGCCCTTGGGCAAGAGAAAAAGCAGCTCCAACAGCAGCTCGCAACGGCCACAGCGCACAAAGCCGCGCTACAAAGCCAAATTACTCATCTCGAACAGGCTCTCCAAGCTAGCAAGGATCAAGCAGCGACACAGGCATCCTTAGAAAAGGCCTATGGGGAATTAAAACAGCAGTATGAAGCCCAGGGCGATCGCCTGCGTCGTCTAGAATCCCGCAGTCACCAAGCGACGGGCGTCACCAGTGTGGGTGAGTTCTACCTCAACCGTTGGCGCAAATACTAAGACAGGTCTTCACTACGACTGAACGACTCATTAATTAATCCCCTCGGCTGTAGCACCCTGGGGGTTTGTGGTTTTAATAGGTCTATAGTCTAATGACCAATGCCCACATAGCGAAATCCTTGGGCTTCAAGGGCATCTCGGTCGAGGAAGTTGCGACCATCGATGATTAAACGATTCTGGAGGCGATCGCCTAATTTTCCATAGTCGAGCTGTAAAAACTCCTGCCAATCGGTGACTAAAACCAACGCATCGCAGGTATCGGCCAACATTTCTGGGCTATTTTCGATAATGACCCCCGAAAGACCCTGGGCAACACCATTTTGGGAGACAATTGGGTCATAGGCCTTTACCCGTGCCCCAAGGCGATTCAGCTCCGCAATCAATTTCAAGGAAGGAGCATCGCGCATATCATCGGTATCTGGTTTAAAGGTTAAACCCAACAGACCAATGGTTTTCCCTTTGAGAATCTTGAGTTCCTGTTGTAACTTTTCGACGACGATTAACTTTTGTCGATTATTAACCGCCACCGCCGCTTCCAGGAGCTGGGCTTGGTAGCCATAATCTTCTGCCGTGTGGACAAGGGCTGCCACATCCTTCGGGAAACAGGAGCCGCCCCACCCCAGGCCCGCCTGGAGAAATTTATTGCCAATGCGACTATCGAGACCAATACCCTGAGCGACTTGGAGAATATCTGCGCCCACGCGATCGCACACATTGGCGACTTCGTTGATGAAGCTAATTTTCGTTGCGAGGAAAGCATTAGCCGCATATTTAATCATTTCGGCGGAGTTTAAGTCCGTTTCCACCACTGGGATGGGTTTGGGATGGTCTAGCTCGCTAAAGGTTCCTTGGATGAGGGGATCATAAAGCTGCTTCATTAAGGCGATCGCCTTCGGGCTACTGCTGCCGAGCACAATGCGGTCGGGATTGAAAGTGTCATAGATCGCGGAACCTTCCCGGAGAAATTCGGGGTTACTGACCACATCAAATTGAACAGAATTGCCATTGTGTTTCTGTTTGATTCCATCGAGGACAATCATGCGCACCCAGTCCCCCGAACCGATGGGCACTGTGGATTTATTGACAATCACTTTGTAGCTATTCGCCGGCAAATGTTCACCAATGCCCTTGGCCACGGCTTCCACATAGCGGGTATCACTTTCCCCCGTGGGTAAGGCCGGTGTGCCCACGGCAATAAACAAAATTTCTCCATGATTGACGCCAAAACTAAGGTCTGTGCTGAATTGCAACCGACCAGAGTCCATCTCTTGCTGCATGAGTTCCGCTAGACCGGGTTCGTAAATTGGCGATCGCCCTGCCTGCATTAACTTCACTTTTTTTTCGTTATTGTCAATGCAAACAACTTCGTGACCCCCATGGGCCAGGCAAACCCCCGTCACCAAACCCACGTAACCCGTGCCAATTACACAAACTTTCATCGTACTTTTATGCTCTGTCCGTCAATTATTCTGCAAGGCGATCGCGGAAATAGGCGATCGTTTTTTCTAAACCATCCTGGAGAGGTACCGTCGGTTGCCAATTCAAGTAGGTTTTCGCCCGGGTAATATCCGGTTGCCGTTGGCGCGGATCATCCTGGGGTAAAGCTTCAAAGGCCACTGGTACATCAGGATTCACCATGTTTTGAATCGTCTGGGCCAGTTCCAAAATAGTGTATTCATCGGGGTTGCCTAAATTCACGGGGCCGATGAAGTCCTGATTCATCAAACGAATTAAACCTTCCACCAGATCACTCACATAGCAAAAACTCCGAGTCTGGGAACCATCCCCATAAACCGTTAGCGGCTTTCCCTGGAGGGCCTGCACAATGAAGTTACTGACCACTCGCCCATCATTAGGCAACATATTCGGGCCGTAGGTATTGAAGATTCGTGCCACACGAATATCGACCCCATTGGAACGGTGGTAATCAAAGGCTAGGGTTTCCGCCATCCGCTTTCCTTCGTCGTAACAATTGCCGCAAAAAGCTGCTCGGCCGTTGCGACGCACCAGAATCACATGGTTCTTGACATTGACGCAATAAACCTTGCCCTTATAAAAAACTTTTTCTGGCTCCACTAAGGCTGCATCTTTAGCTTTACGAATGTTCACACGATATAAATCGCGACCAACTGCGTGAGATACAACAGAAGCAGCAAAGCCGCACCGTAAGGCTAATTCTTGTACATCGTCTGCCAGTTGTTTTGATTTAGAATAATAAGTGAAACAGTTACCTCGTTGAGAACCATCACCCATAATTAGGGCATCAAACAAAATGCGGGATTGCCGTGGTGATAACTGGAGATATTCACGGGGGATATATTTATCCCCTGATTTACCCAATGCCAATAAAATTTCAGCAAGTTGTTTGCTACAAATCCGAAATTGATGGTGATCAGAATCAAAGTATTTAAAGCCCAAACGGTCTAAACAATCGGCAATCTTGGTGCGTCCTTCAGGATTTTCTTGGGCAATGAGAATATTGTAATCAGCAACATCATAATCGCAGCCATTCACTACCCGTACACGACGTCGAACATGGGTACAGCCTTCAGAAAGGTAATAGCCCAAAAACTCTAACCAGTCGTCCATTCTAACCGGTTTTAGGTGTATCTTTGCGTTACTAGGTGGTGGACCAAAGTTAAAGGTGTGAATTTCTGAGCCTGGAAATTTTGCTCCTGTTAACACTTTCCAGGAATGCCAGTAGCGCTTTTCATCGGCCTGAAGAAATTTAAGTTTGCCTGTCTTACTACGGACATACATTTTGTGATTAGGGGTCACGCACAGGTCAAATTTACTATTATTAAACCTCAGCAAGTTTCCCACATAGGATTGAACTAAATATTCATCGGGAACATGGTATTCTACTCGACCTTCGGGGGTGAGAGTTGCGACTTTTTGTTGAGGTTTTAAATGGGGAAAAAGCACCCAACCTGTTTCTGTGAGAATTTCTGTTTGGTCGTCGTAACAAGAACGAATACCAATAGGATTCACATTGCCGTGGTAAGTCTCTGGCTGGGGATGGACTTCTGGATCGCCATAAACTTCAGAAGTAGAAGCCAAAAGAATCCTCGCTTTAACTCGCTTTGCTAGCCCCAGCATATTTAGGGTGCCCATCACGTTGGTTTTAACGGTTTTAATGGCATTAAATTGATAGTGGATCGGGGAGGCGGGACAGGCAAGGTGATAAACCTGGTCAACCTCAAGGCGAATTGGTTCGGTGATGTCGTGGCGCACCATTTCAAAGTAGGGGTTACCAATCCATTTCAGGAGATTATGCTTGCGGCCGGTGTAGAAGTTGTCGAGGCAAATAACTTCATGGCCTTCGGTCATCAGACGATTAACAAGGTGGGAGCCGATAAACCCTGCGCCACCGGTCACTAAAATTCGCATGGTTAGTTTTGGAACGATAAATGTGCAGATGGTCTTTCTAACGGTAGCGAGAGATGAACACCCTGTCTAGCCATCTAATTCTCCCTCGAGGATCGTGGCGATCGCCTGTTGGGTATTTTCTTTGAATTCGCGGATATTAACCCGGCTAAGGATAAAAATGGCGCTGAACATACCGATAGCTTGGAGTAGAAAAACGCAACCATAGGCCAGCAGAGGGGTTTGAAAAATTGCCCGTCCGATATCTAGTACAACTCCCCCCATTAAAGTGGCGATCGCCCGGGACATCGCCTGAGCCAGGGCCCAAGTACCGATAAAGGTGCCAGCGGTTTCGGCAACGGTCAGATCGAGCATGAGACTGATCGCGCCAATGGTACCGATGCCCGTGGCTGTCCCAAAAAGAACCAAGGCATATTTCAGAATCTGGGGTTGTTGGGTTACGCCCGCCAAAATAATCAGTAAAAAGCAAGCAGCCGTGAGAATACACCCCAAGCGAGCAGTATTTTTTTTACCGAGGCGCGGCACCACCAAAAATCCCGTGACACTATAGCCCAGCAACACCCCCATACCCCAGTAGGAATTCAACAGGGTACTTTCACCAATGGACATCCCAAAGACTTCGCCGCCGTAGGGTTCTAACACTGCCTCCTGCATGAAAAGACTGATTGTAAAAGTAACCAGAAAACCGAAAAAAATGGCCGTTTGACGACTACTAGTAACCACCTTGAGGGAATCCCGGAAGGTAATTTGATCCTCTCGGGTAGTGGGCTGACTCCGTTGGCTAAAGCGGGAATATTTCCGTTCAACCCCCACGGTTCCTAAGAGTCCCAGACCAAAGGCGATCGCCGGCACAATTAGAAATAGAGAATTAATGGGCCCCTGGAGACTTTCGATGGGTGTATTCAGGAGTTTTTCCCCCTGGGTGAGAATCGCCCCGGCATTGGCCCCCAGGATCACCCCGGCCTGTTGCACCTGATCCAGGAAAATACTGCCGCTGATCCCGCCAATCACGACCCCCAACAACAACATTGACCACACCACCGCCACAATTTTGGAACGGCTATTTTCATCGGAGATATCCACCAATAGCGCTGTGAAGGGGGTAGAAGTAGAACTCAAGGCCAGACCATAAAAACCAAGGACAGCCCCCAAGGCGATCGCCCACAGAGACATCTCCCCAGACCAAGCCCAGCCTCCATTCGTCCGCACCGCCATCGCTAACTGCCAAACAATTTGCACGGCCACGAATACCGCTGTCCCAAACAAGACCGTACCAATCCAGACATAGCCACTGCGGTGGAGATTGAAAATCTTTTTACTGTCCGAAAGTTGTCCAAACCAGACCCGCGCCGGTGCCATAAATTGCGGTACTGCCAAAGCCCCCGCCGTTACCGTTGCCGGAATATCCAACTCACTGATCATCACCCGGTTTAGAACGGCCAGAGTCAAAACAGACATCAGCCCCAAACCTAGGTTAAACAGACCCAGACGGAACATGGTAAAGGGGCCAACGGTAGGTAAATTTTGTTGGGAGATAGAAGTCACTTCGGAAGTGGTCATGGGGCGATCGCCTTTGGGCGTTTAGCGGACGGAAAACATCCAACATTCTAGAACGCATCGGCTTCGAATGCCCCTTCCAGATAAGCCGTCAAGGTAAAGCACGGGTCTGGGGAAGTGCTTTTCACATGGGTGACCAGGGCCACATCAAAACGACAACCATAGTTTTCATACTGGGGAAATTGGCCTAGAAATTGCATCGCCGCTCGGATGGTTTTGCGTTGTTTACTCGGGGTAATTGCCAGGAGACCTTGATGGTCTAAACTCCATCGCTGCCGGGTTTTTACCTCCACAAAGGCCAGAATTTTTGTTTGTGGGTCAAAGGCCACCAAATCCAGTTCCCCCCACCGACAATGCCACCGGGAAGCGACGATCTGCCAGCCTCGATTTTCTAGATGTTGCCTCACAAAGGTTTCCCCCTGCTCACCCACCACCAGGGCTTCTTTTTTCTGGGGAGATGGTTGGTCAATCATGGAACGCTAGAGGTCGAAGCTCAAACTTGTGTTGGTTTACATCCCGCCAGATTCTGAATAGCCTTGGAGATTTTCCGGATTTTGCTCCTGTAGCAGACGGGTCACCAAATCGCGGTATTTATTCAGTTCATATTTGTAAATCACTAGATACTTTCCCGCATTAAGACGGTTCCGGTAGGGGAGCGCATCCCCACTACCCACGGACAGGCCCACCGTTGTGCCGACAAAATAACTGCCCATGGCCCCACCAACGGCACCAGCGAGACCTCCAACAATATGATTACCCGGTGTACCAGCCCAGGCAAAGGTGTCTAACCCTGTGATGTAGTCGAAGACAAACCCCCCAAAGAAACCAAAGGGTACTAACCAATAGGCCATTAGTTTCGCCTGTTTGCGGGCTTGTTTAGAGGGGTCAATAAAGCCAAATTCATCGGCGGTTTGGTAGCCTTGGCCAACGATCGCCAGATCCTTGGTGGGAACCTTGGCTTTTTCTAACTGGGTATAGGCTTCTTCGGCGGTGATGCGGTCGGGGAATATGGCGATCAGATAGTTCATGGGCAATCATCGAAGGAATGGGACTCAGCATTTGATTGTAGGCGATCGCCCCAACCTCCGGGTTAAAGTTGCAAACCCCAGCGCCTATTTTAATTTTGGCGACAATTGAAAGCAGACTATTTTCTAATTGCAGGGAGTGTCAGTGATATCAACCACTAAAACCAAATCATCGTCGGTTTCGTCATAGAAATGAAATCCAGTGGTTGATATTTCATTGATAGCACTTTGGGTAAATCTTCTGAGGCCATTTCGACCAAAAAAAGTCACTGCGATGTAACAACCAGAACCATAATTCCAGCGTTCATAATCATAGACAGAGTTAAACGGAATATCTGTATTATTGTTTTGGTTGAGATCTGGTCTGTCTCTAACGTACCCTGTATGCACCTTAAAACATTCAGAGCCAGAATAATAGGGAGTATTACGATTTACATCAGGGGGATAGCTCCCATTATTGAGACGATATACCTTTAGCTCCTGAAGCATGCACCGCATTTGCAATCTGGCTTTGGCATATCGAGATTTGTCCACTTGATTTAAAAAGGTAGGTAAGGCGATCGCCACTAGGATACCTGTGATAATTATCACAATCATGAGTTCAATCACAGTCAGACCCTGGGAATTTTGGGATACTTTCTTACGATGGGGAAAAAGAAGGCGCAACATACATAAGGAAGCTTTTTAGGATCTCAGAACAACTTTAGATTTACAATACCCAATTTGTTTTTAATTCGATCTTTGACGACAAAGAAAATTTTCTATCAATCACTAAGCCATCGGCCTATACCTGGATAGAAATTGTAAAAATCTCTGCATAAAATGAAATTTAAACAGTTTTAAATTACTTTTCGGGCTCTTGATTGGCCCAAAATCTTGGGGAATTTTTCAGGCAGAAGTAAAAGTTTATGGCATCTGGTGAGTGTTGCTTCTGTAGTGCTTTAGGATTGAAATATTTCACTGGATATTTTCGATGGCGATAAATTCTGTGCGTGGGTCAGCTCGGTTAGTGGCCGCTTTATCTTGTTTGGGAGTATTGTTGCTCCCAATGGAAACCTCTGAAAGGAGTAAGGCGATCGCCAATCCAGGGCCAGCTATTAACCGGGTAGAAACCATTGATTTTCAGAGACATTTTCAGGATTTGGGACTGGAAGGATCGATTTTGATCTATGACCTCCAGGCGGGGCATAGTTTCCAGCACAATCCCCAACGCAATCAGACTGCATTTCCGGTGGCGTCAACCTTTAAAATTCCTAATTCCTTAATTGCCCTGGAAACAGGGGTGATCCCCAATGAGCTGGCGTTGCTGACCTGGGATGGGATAACGCGGGAATTACCGGTGTGGAATCGGGATCTGAATCTCAAGGAAGCTTTTCAACTTTCGGCGGTGTGGTTCTACCAAGTCCTAGCACGGCGGACAGGCCATGACCGGATGAAACAGTGGGTTGAGGCGATCGCCTATGGGAATCAACAAATCGGGACGCCGGCAGAGATTGATCGGTTTTGGCTCAATGGCACGTTACAGATTACACCCCAGGGTCAGGTAGATTTTCTACGTCGTCTCTATGGCAACGAATTACCTTTTTCGGCAAAGGCGATCGCCACGGTCAAGGAAATCATGGTCACTGAACAAACACCAGACTACACAATCCGCGCCAAAACGGGCTGGTTTGGCTTTGGTAATCCCGAAGTGCAGAACATTGGCTGGTACGTGGGCTACGTGGAACGGGGGGATGATGTGTATTTTTTTGCGACGAATATAGAGATTAATCAGCCCGGAGATGGCCCAGCCCGCCTAGAGGTGACCCGTCGCTGTTTACGGGAGTTGGGGATTTTGCCTTGACCGCTTCCGGTCTTCAGCGTGGCAATTGATCAATCGGCTCAATGATTTCCACTGCACCATACTGTCCCAGGCAGCTGCAGGTTTGTGCCTCAGAGTTCCGTGGCGATGTGCTGCTTGATTGGTAGCCACGATGACTACAAAAGTCGTGACAACGTTCTTGTAAGGATTTCGGTCCGAGGTTGCCATTACTCAACTGATGTAGCAAGATAATCGCGATTGGTAGTAAGGTTGCCCATAGAGATAGCCACAGGTGTTTGCTTTTAAACCCTGACCTCGCCTCGAATTTTTTGCCGACACGGTAGCCCGCTACAGTAATCGTTAGCCATGAACCAAAGAATATCAATAGAAACAAGACAGATATCATCGGCTCCACCCATGTTGGCCAGATATTGTCGCCAAAGACATATAACCAGAGTATCCCAAGGACGGTACCCACTATCATCCACGTGCCCAGTAGAGCAACGAAAAAGCCGGGCATTAGGAACAGTAATGAGTAGATATAGCGCTGTTTCATGTTAAGGGTTTTCCTTGCATATCTTTCTACATCCTGGCCGATGGGTCACTGGGTTGAGTCTGTCACGGTAAATGAGTGAGAGCCTCAGGTGAGGGTGGTGAGGGCGATCGCCAACTGGTCAATTTCCTCAGGGGTCGTGAAGTAGTGGGTACAGGCGCGGATACAGTCGGGGAAACGGATTGTCCGTAAACAAAAGCCCTGGGTTTCGAGCTGTTTGACAATGTCGCTGTGGCCTTGGGGCGTATCCACCCGGAAAGAAACTAGGCCGGATTCGGGGGGAGTGGCCTTGAGACATTGCACCTGGGGAATAGCATTGAGTTTTTCCCAGCAGTAGGCACTCAGCTCACAAATCCGTTGGTAACGGCTGGCGGTATCCCCCCACCCTTGATGGAGGCGAATCGCCTCGGTTAAACCGACATAGAGGGGATAGGCAGAGGTCGCGACTTCATAACGGCGGGCATCCTGGGCGAGGGCTACCTGGGTCGTGGACTCCCATTGAGTTACCCCCCGCCAACCAATAAACGCCGGTCGATGTTGGGCGATCGCCCCTGGGGAAATATAAAGTCCGCCGACTCCCGCGGGGCCACACCACCACTTATGGCCAGTAAAGGCATAGAAATCCACCCCCAGATCGGGCAAATCGAGGGGCAACACACCGAAGGATTGGGCCGCATCCACCAACACCAGGGTATTTTGACCATGGCACAGGGTACAAATTTCTTTTAACGGTAGCACCTGGCCCGTATTCCAAAAGAGGTGACTAATAATTAAAAGACGGGTTGCGGGGGTTAAATGCTGGGCGATCGCCTCTGTGGGATCCCCCTCGTTCAGGGTTTCAAACAGGGGACAAATACGGATTTTCACTTGAAAACGGTCAGCCAGTTCCTGGACAATGCCGACAATCCCTGGGTGTTCACAATCTCCCAGGAGAATTTCATCCCCTGGTTGCCAGTCGATGCCCCAGAGGGCAATGTTACAACCCGCCGTAACGTTTTCTGTCAGGGCAATATTTTCCGGTTGGGCGTTGAGTTCAAAGGCGATCGCCTCCCGCAGTTCCCGAATGACTTTGGTTTCCCATTGGCCCTGGGCGAGGGAAAAAGGCCCTTGGGTTTCCCCTAGGTGGTAGCTGTCGAGGATGGCCCTGAGGCTCCGTTGGGAGAGGGGGCCCTGGCCGCCATAGTTGAAATAGGTTTTGTGGGCGAGGGCAGGAAACTGGTGACGGTGGTGCTGTAGATCAGACATGGAAAAGGTTTCAACTCAATGGGGGATGAACAGGTTTAAAGTTGGGGTGAAAATTGGCGGGTGCGGGGGTCGTAGCGCCAGGGAATATTATCGGGGTCTTTTTCTTGGCTCCATTCGGCGAAATTAGCCTTATTGCGGCGTTTGCGGAGGGTGCTGGGATGCACAGAAAAGCGTTTGGCCAGTTCCGTTTGAATCATCGGGGTGGGGGGCGACTGCGGCACGGGGGCCGGCTCCGGGATCACAATTTCCGGGTCACTGCCATTGAACATACTGCCAAGGGCACCACTGGTAAGGAAGTAATAAACGACTCCAGACTCTTGGTAAATAATCTTTTGGGCACCATATTCTTTGGCTTTGGCCTCCAGAAACCACCGGATATCGTGGCCGGAAATGCCTGTTTTTTGAGCGAGATCGGAGACGCTAATTTTACCTTGGTTGTTTTTAATCAGGCGGTAAAAATCAGGGTTGAGGGTTTTTTTCAGGTCTTGCCGCCGGTACTGGCGCCAGAGAAACCAGGCCACCAAAAAGGCGATCGCCACCACAGAAACTGCCCAAGCACTGAATAGGACGGCTGCTAACAGCACACAGGGAAGGATCAAGATCAGGGGGCTTTTTGCATCTTTCTCCATGGTTGCTTCTGACAAGGCTGGGGTTAAAACTCGACAAATCTATGGGTACTTGCTCAGTGTAAACCGGGTTGTCTAAACAGGGGTGCTCAAATTAGATAATGCCAGGCGTTGGAACATGGTATGACGCGCTTGGATTGCTAAATCATCGTCTAGGGGTTCCAGGGCGACGTCCTGTTGATATTTTCGGTAGAGGGCTTTTTCGAGGAGCCAATCAGCAATAAAGGGATTTTTCGGCAGGAGGGGCCCGTGGGCATAGGTAGCGATCGCCTTTTGGTAGAAAGCTCCTTCCCAACCATCTTCGCCGTTGTTACCGTAGCCTTTGAGGACTTTCCCGAGGGGTTGCACATTACCCAAGTAAGTTCGGCCCCCGTGGTTTTCAAAACCGATAGCAATGGGGCGATCGCCTAGTTTTTCCTTCAACTCCGTGGCCAGGGGTTCAGCGGTAATTTCAAAGGCCACATTCCCGATACAGCGCTGGGCCCCAAAGCCTGGATGTTTACTGACTAAATCTAAAATGCCTAAGCCTTCGATGCGTTGGCCGAGGGCAGGTTCGTAATACTTGCCGAGCAACTGGGGCGAACCGCAGGTAAATACGCCGGGGACTTGATCTTCGATGAGAGCTTTTAATTTTTCCGCCTTGGCTCCCTGGAGATCCCGCATCACAATTTCTTGCTGGCGATCTTGGGCGCCACCACCCACGATCAGATCCACCTCATCCCAAAGACTTAGGGGCGCTTCCCGATCCAGGGCAATGACTTCCACGGAAATCTGCCGCCATTGGGCCCGTTTTTCAAGACAAATTACGTTACCGCGATCGCCATAGGTGCCCATCAACGTAGGGTAGAGCCAGCCGAGCTTGAGGTGCATCGTCATCCGAAATCTTTACCGCAAAAGAATGCTCCCTATCTTAACCTGACCCGTTCCCCCCAGAAAATTAAGGCTAAAATCAACTTCGGAACAAACGAGTGTACTGGTTTTCGTGGTTCATACTCGCCAAACTTAAACCCCAGGTACAGGCATAGAGATCCATTTCCTTCTGTCGCCCCAAACTCGTCGCCATTTCCATGATCAGAGGTTGCAATTGATAAATAATCTGCTGGCCCTGGGTCTGCCCGAGGGGGATTAACTTTACCCCTGCACTGACCAAATTACTGACCCAACTGTGCAGATATCCCAAGATGGCCTGGTGTGGTTCGATCTCCCACAGAGCGACGGCAATGCCAAAGGCGATCGCATAATGGCAGTTTTTTCCGAGCTGTTCCCGATAGGTTGCTAGCTGGGGGAGTTTGCTCACATCCAAATCTCCCAACAGCTTCAACAAACTATTTCCCATCTGAATACTCTGTTGCCGCAGTTCCCGAGTCTCCCGGGTGCCGTTCAGCCAGGTATTCCAATATCGAAGCGCGTTTAGATCATCAGAGGCGATCGCCCGACTCACCGTAAACATCACCCGGGTATCCAGACGAATCGAACCATAGGTTAACTCTCTCTGTAGCCACTCCTGAAAACCCTGGGAATTTGCAGCGACCGATTCAAAAAGATACTCTAGACCCTCGGAGTAGTTATAAGCCCCGAGGGGAAAATTCGAGTTAATCAGTTGCCAGAGAACAAGTTGTTGCACAGTTGTTTAAACCATTGCGAGAAGCATTTGATCGCCTTTCTACAGAAAATCGCGTCGGATGTAGGGACGAAGCACCTCAGGCACAGTGACGGTACCATTCGGCTGTTGATAGTTTTCGAGGATGGCGGCCATGGTACGCCCAATCGCCAAACCGGAACCGTTCAGGGTGTGGACAAACTGGGTTCCTTTTTTACCTGCTTCCTTAAAACGAATGCCTGCCCGTCGCGCTTGGAAATCATAGAAATTAGAGCAACTGGAAATTTCACGGTAGGTACCTGCCGAGGGGAGCCACACCTCTAGGTCATAACATTTCCCGGCCCCGAAACCGAGGTCGCCGCTACATAGTTCAAGGACGCGGTAGGGCAAATTCAGTGCTTTGAGGATTGCTTCGGCATTTTCCACGAGTTTTTCATGTTCTGCAGCCGAGGTTTCCGGATGAACAAATTTCACAAGCTCGACCTTATTAAATTGATGCAGACGGATGAGACCCCGGGTATCTTTCCCGTAGCTGCCTGCCTCCCGCCGAAAACAGGGCGTATAGGCACAGTGGTAGATGGGGAGGTTATCGGCTTCGAGAATTTCGTCACGGTAGAGATTGGTCACTGGCACTTCAGCGGTGGGGGTTAACCAGAGATCATCGTCGGCACAACGGAAGCTCTCCTCGGCAAATTTTGGTAGTTGTCCTGTGCCTGTAAGGGAATCACTATTGATCAGCACCGGTGGCATCACTTCCACATAACCGGCGGCGATCTGCTGATCCAGCATAAAGTTAATCAAGGCACGTTCCAGGGCAGCTCCGGCTCCCATCAGACTCACAAACCGACTTTGGGCTACCTTTACAGACCGGGAAAATTCGAGGATGCCAAGCTGTTCACCAATTTCCCAGTGGGGCAGAATGCTGTCATTGGTTGGTTTGTATTCATCACCCCAGCGGCGGACTTCAACATTTTCGGTTTCATTTGCCCCGACGGGAGTGCTGGGATCGGGTAGGTTGGGCAGTGCTAAAAGTAGGGTGTGGATCTGGGCTTTGAGTTCTTTTTCCTGGGGTTCGAGATCTGCCAGCTTTTGTTTAACTTCATTTCCTTCTGCTTTGAGAGCGGAGATTTCTTCCCCTTTAGGATCTGCACCGTTTTTCATCTTTTGGCCGATCAGTTTGCCGATTTCATTACTCCGGGCCTGGAGCTGACTGCGATCGCCTTCGAGGGTCCGTTGTTGTACATCAAGGTCAAGAATTGGCTGGATATCGTACTCACCTGCTTTGCGGGCATCGAGACGTTCTTGCACAAGGGTAGGATTTTCGCGGAGAAGTTTGATGTCTAACACGGAATTTGCTTGGCTGCGGTTAAGTCACCCAACATTATTCATGATGGGCTAGTAATAATCAATCGCAAGTCCCTTGATCTCCTGAAAACGAAACTCTCCCCCTCTGGCCCTAAAAAATGCTTGGGAACAATTTTTTAGCAAGACTGATGCCTGAATTCCCACAGTATCGTGCTAGCGAACTGATTCGAGACTACGACATGTTGCGGAGAGAGCACATCTCTTTGGTATGATGCTGGAATTCTAAACATTTCTACATATAGAAACGAACAACTCATGGCCCCAGATTTCCCATGGTTGACGGCAATCATTGCCCTGCCAGCTCTTTCGACCCTGTTGATTCCGTTGCTTCCTGATAAAGAAGGAAAAATTGTGCGCTGGTACGCCTTAATCGTCGGTTTAGTCGATTTTGCGTTAATGTGCTTTGCCTTTTGGCAACATTTTGACCCCCAGGCCACTGCGTTTCAATTGGCAGAAAGTTACAGTTGGCTGCCGTCCCTGGGAATTCGGTGGAGTGTGGCGGTGGATGGCATTTCTGCTCCCCTCGTCCTCCTCGCCGGTTTTGTAACAACCCTATCAATGTTTTCTGCCTGGCAAGTCAACCGACGACCCCGGCTTTTTTATGCTCTGATGTTGTTGCTGTATTCGGCGCAGATTGGGGTATTTGTCGCGAAGGATTTATTCTTATTCTTCCTGATGTGGGAAGTGGAATTGATTCCCGTTTATCTCCTGGTTTGTATTTGGGGTGGTAAACGGCGTCGTTATGCGGCAATGAAATTTCTCCTCTACACGGCGGCAGCTTCGATTTTTATTCTTGTCGCAGCCCTAGCTCTGAGCTTAAATCTTCCCGGTGGGCCGAATTTTGATTTCGGGGCGATCGCCCAACAGGATTATCCTTTGGGATTACAAATGTGGCTCTATGCAGGACTTTTAGTCTCCTTTGGGGTGAAGTTGGCCATTTTCCCCCTCCACACCTGGCTCCCAGACGCCCACGGGGAAGCTTCATCCCCTGTATCAATGCTCCTGGCTGGCGTTTTGCTGAAGATGGGGGGATATGGCTTGATGCGATTCAATATGGAACTGCTGCCCGATGCCCACGTGCGGTTTGCGCCCCTGCTCGTCATCCTTGGGGTGGTCAATATTGTCTACGGCGCCTTTAGTTCCTTTGGCCAGACCAACATGAAACGCCGCTTGGCTTATTCTTCCGTATCCCACATGGGGTTTGTGCTGATTGGCATCGCCTCCTTTACGGATTTGGGGATTAACGGCGCGATGTTACAAATGCTGTCCCACGGTCTCATTGCCTCGGTACTCTTTTTCCTCGCTGGGGTCACCTACGACCGTACCAAAACCATGGTTCTCGCCGAAATTGGTGGCCTGGGCCAAGTGATGCCAAAGGTTTTTGCGTTGTTTACCGTCGGTGCTTTAGCCTCCCTTGCGCTGCCGGGGATGAGTGGCTTTGTGGGAGAACTGTCCGTCTTTGTCGGCCTGGCCACCAGTGATACCTATAGCTCGCTGTTCCGGACGATCACTGTTTTCCTCGCCGCTGTCGGGGTGATCCTCACGCCGATTTATTTGCTGTCGATGCTCCGGGAAATGTTCTATACCCGGGATCTAGACCTCAGTTGTGACCTAAATCAACCCACCAATGCGGCGATCGCCGGCAATGCCCCCGTATGTTTTGGCAATGATTGTGTATTACCCAATAATGCGGTCTATGAGGATGCACGGCCCCGGGAAATCTTTATCGCCGCTTGTTTTACCGTTTTAATCATCGGGGTCGGTCTTTATCCAAAGCTCCTGATGCAGATGTACGACGCGAAAACCCAAGCCCTTAATGGTAGCGTCAGCCAAGCCCAGGCGATCGCCCAGCAAGGAAACAGTGCCATTGCGCTCCAGGCCCCATCCCTAGAAATTGCGGAATAACACTGCGCTACATCATGAAAAACTGAAACATCAGTCCCCACGTCGTTGGGGATTTTTTATTATCTAACCAGAGAAAAAAATAGAAGCGCTTCCCGGGGGAAACACTTCTAGGGGGTTTTATTCATTTAGCTGCCCAACCGGACAGAAAAATCTTAGTAGAGTTCTTCCTCTTTGTGGGTTTCAATGGTGACATCAGATTGAGGATAAGCAATACAGGTCAGAACGTAACCTGCTTCAATTTGGTCATCATCGAGGAAGGACTGCTCAGACTGGTCAACGGTACCGGAAACGATTTTACCAGCACAGGTGGAGCAAGCACCGGCACGGCAGGATGCAGGAAGGTCAAAACCAGCATCACCGGCGGAGTCTAGAATGTATTCATCATCAGGAGCGTCGTAGGAGACTTCGCCGTCGGGAGTGATGAGTGTAACCTTATATGTAGCCATTAGTGTTTCCTCTGGTATAACAGGGTGTTTACAAGGATTTCAATCAGCCATTTTCGAGCGCGCTTACGTTTAAGTCACCCAATGAATGCTTTTTGAAATTGATGGATCATTTCCTGATGATAAAGGAAAACAAAAGCGAACGAGTGTCGCATTAGGAATGAAGTTAGTCCACAAACTTTTTATAAGCGTGGCTTATTATTTTTATGCCAGCCAGATAAAGGCAATAGATGAATCTCTATGGCTTGGAAAGCCTGACACAGCCGTGGCTTAAGTCATGGAATGCGGTTATCGTCCCTTGTGATTTTTCCTTGAAACTGCATCAGGAATACTTATGCGATCGCCTTTGGATCGTGGGATTTAGTAGAGATCTTCTTCCTTGTGGGTTTCGATCACGCAGTTGGAGGTGGGGTAGGCGATGCAGGTGAGGACATAGCCAGCTTCCACCTGTTCGGAGCTCAGGAAATTCTGGTCACTTTGGTCAACGGTGCCCGAGACAATTTTGCCAGCACAGCTAGAGCAAGCCCCCGCCCGGCAAGAGTAGGGAATATCAATCCCTTGGTTTTCTGCTTCATCCAGGATGTACATATCATCAGGGACGCTGAGGGTGTATTCTCCTTCGGGGGTTTTGAGAGTAACTTCGTAACTTGCCATTGCGATAATGTAATTTGCAATCAGGGTTTTCAATTTCCATTAAACCCGGTTGGGGGCCTTGGGAAAATACCTGATGTTCCATCGGGATTCTGGGCCGCACAGTTTGCAGTTAGAAGAGGAGAAACATTCAACGATGGCAAGATTTCGGGTGGGGATCGTCGGTACAGGTTATGCGGCCCAACGGCGGGCAGAGGCTTTTTTACAAGACAAGCGCGCTTCCCTCGTCGCGGTGGCGGGGCAGTGGCAGACCTCCCGGGAACAGTTTGCTGCCAAATACAACCTAGAGGCGATCGCCTCCTGGGAAAACCTCATGCAGCGGGACGACTTGGATTTAATCGTCGTGTGTACGGTCAACCGACGCCATGGGGCGGTGGTGCGGGCGGCCCTCGAAGCGGGGAAACACGTAGTAGTGGAATATCCTTTGTCCCTCGATCCCACGGAAGCGGCGGAGTTAATTCAACTGGCCCAGGCGAAAAAACGACTCCTCCATGTGGAGCATATTGAACTGTTGGGGGGACTACACCAAACGATTCGCCGAACCTTGCCGGAACTGGGGGAGATCGCCTATGGCCACTACATCACCCTTGCCCCCAAGGCGAAAACCCTACCTCATTGGACATATCATTACGAGGATTATGGTTTTCCATTTGTGGCGGCCCTCTCCCGGGTGAACCGATTGCTGGATCTTTTTGGTACGGTCGAAACGGTTACCGGGGCGGCCCAGTTTCTCTCGGCAGATTTGCCCGGCTACTACCAAAATTGTCTCTGTACGGCGCAACTAAAATTTCACAGCGGTGTAATTGCCCACCTCACCTACGGCAAAGGGGTCTTGATCCCCAAAGGCGATCGCCGTTTTAGTCTCTATGGGGCAAAAGGAACTTTGGAGTTTAACGGCAACCAAGGCATCCTCAGCCAAGGCGATCGCCAAACAAACCTCGATGCAGGCAGTCGCCGCGGTGTTTTTCTCCAGGATACTGTTGCAGTGCTGGACTCTTTAACCGAGGGAAGACCTCTGTACATCCAGCCGGAACAGAGCCTTTATGCCCTCCAGATCGCCGCTCAAATTCAACAGGCCGCCCTGGGCCAAACCTAAACATTTCTGTGCTTTCCCGGTGGTAAGGAGATAACCCCAGTAAAATGGAGCCGTTATTTGTCAGGGGCAAGGTATGGTTGCAGCGCTTTTTTTCCCCCAGAGAACCAAGTTTTTCGGGTTGGTTTTATTGTTGAGCCTTGTGCTGTTAAGTAGTTGTAGCCGTGAACAGTCCCCGGAGGAAGCAACGATTCCCGACATTCCCGCCTCCCAACCAGCCCCTCCGGAGAAACTGCCAGAAGTGTCCACCGCCCCCGCCGAAAAATCTCCCCAGGTGCCCAAGAATAATGTGGTCGTACAGGGAGAGCCGATCCAAAATCCCCCCGAAGGGAATGCTGCCTCCAAGGTGATTAGTAAAACTGCCCTGGATGCTGGGGCCTACTGTTATCGCACTGAGGAGAAAACCATCCAGGCGATCGCCGAATTACTTGTGGAACCCACCAATGATGTCAGCGGCACCCTCGAAGCAACGATCACCAACGATGAAGCGGGCTACTACACTTCCTACAACCAGAGAATTGCCGGGGTTTTAGATACAGAAACCGTAAGCGCCGCCATCGTCACCGAGATTGAAAATGACGTGCAGAATTCCGAAGAAACCTGGACTTTGAACCGGGAAATCTTCAGTAATGGGCGGGATGTGAACCTAAAACGGGTCAGTTGCGAGGAAATTATTGCCCTGAAAGCTAACCGCAAAAATAGTCCCTAGTGGCTGTGGTCATGGCTGGGTTCTGCCGTCGGTTCAGCGGTGGGCATCGTTGAGTTTTCGCTCGTCAAACTGTGCTGGTGGGGTTGGTTGAGGGTCATATTTTGCCGCCCGAAGGAGTACAGCCCCATGGAAACCGCCCCCACACTCAAAGCCCCCATGGAAACCAAACCACAGGAAATTACCCCCATCGCCACAACCCCCAGGGAAATAATGCCGTGGGTGGCCACCCCAATCGCGACAATCCCGTGGGCAGAGATACCAATCGCAATGGTGCCGTGGGCGGAGATACCGATGGAGAGAAATTTAGTTTTCGAGAGGGGCGAGGGTTTCGTGATTTGGGTTTCTGGATTAAATGTGGTTATGGGTACTGCACAGGGGAATTTTAAAGAAGAGGATTTAAAACCTAAGAAGTTACCGCCCAATATAACGAAGCTAAGGCGATCGCCACCGTTGCTCCCACCAAAGTATTAAGAATGTTCACCACCTCATTGGTAAGAACCGCAAATTTTTCCTGGATTGTTGCGCCGATCACGCTTTCGATATTGGTTGCCACAAAGGCTGCGACAACACACCAAAAGATTCCCAGCAGATCGATCAGACCAACCCCATACCCCACCAAGGCGATCGCCACCGAAGCCACCATCCCGGCCAGAGTTCCTTCTAAGCTCACGGCCCCTTCTGTGCCCCTGGGGACGGCTTGGAAAGTGGTGATTAAAAAAGTGCGTTTCCCGTAGGCTTTACCCACTTCACTGGCACTGGTATCCGAGAGCTTTGTGCAAAAACTCGCCACATAACCGAGCAAAAGTAAGAACTTAATATTTTCTGGCGCAATTAGAGTGCCCAGGGCGCAAATTGTCCCGACTAGGGCCGACCCCCAAACATTTTCTGGCCCCCGCAAACCACCCCGACCTTCAGCGATCCCAGCGGCTTCTTTAATGTTTTTGCCAATTTTTGTGACGCCGACCCCCACGAGGAAATAAAACATCACCACCCCATAGCCCTGCCAACCGAGACAACCCCAGACCAGCACCCCCAACAGCCACGCGTGGAGATAACCCCAGGGGGTCAGTAATTTTTTCGGCACCAAAAAGGCAAGCAAAATTAGGGTTGAATTTAAGGCGATCGCCACGACCCAATTATTTGTCAGAACATCCATCACACAAACCAAATTGATCTTTCAATATCTTATTGAATCGCTCCACCCCATTGACTTTCTAGCTGAGGGGAGAGTCTATGATGGAAATGAAGTTGTATCTGCGGTGTAAATAGCATGGTGAAAAAATCTTGGTTTGCTGTTGGGGCGATCGCCTTTTTATTGAGTGTTGGTGGGATCGCGGCCTTTAGCCAATCCCAGGTCCAGGGGGATCAAACTCAACTGGCAAATACAACCGAGACTGCACCAGTGATTACTGCTGAGGTTTATCGAACCCCCACCTGTGGTTGTTGTGGTGCTTGGGTAGACCATGCCGAAGCCAATGGTTTCACTTTCACAGACAATATTCAGTCGGATATTAGCGCGATCAAAGAACAATTTGGAATCACTCCAGAACTGGCCTCCTGCCATACCACCGTCACTAATGGCTATGTGTTTGAGGGTCATATTCCCGCTGCGGATATCCAACGGTTTTTAGCGAATCCGCCGGCAGATGTGGTGGGTTTAACCGTACCTGGAATGCCCATCGGTTCCCCGGGGATGGAAGCGGGCGATCGCCAACAGGCCTATCAAGTCCTCGCACTCCACAAAGATGGTACAACTTCGGTATTTCAGGAATATCCGGGCAACTAGAGGTTACAGGCGATGGGCATCAAACGGCGGCAATTTCTCGGTTTAACGGCCTTGGGAGCAACGGGGGCATTACTCTGGCAGGGGCGTCACCTCCTGATGGGACAAACCGCTAACCCCCTAGCGGTACCGGAAATTTATCGCAGTGAGGGGGGTTCCCTGGAAATCAACCTAGAGGCCCGCTATGGAGATGTACTCCTGGGGGGAGAACTGGCCCGAAACATGATGACCTACAACGGTCAAATCCCTGGCCCCCGCATCGAAGTCCGACCAGGCGATCGCCTCACAATTCACTTTAGAAATCGCCTCGACCAACCGACAAATCTCCACTTTCACGGGTTGCACCTTTCCCCAGGGGACAACCAGGATAATGTTTTCCTTCATATCGAACCCGGGGAAACCTTCCAGTACGAACTAGAGATCCATCCTCAACAGCGGGCCGGTACCTATTGGTATCATCCCCACCACCATGGTTTTGTCGCTGAGCAGGTCTTCCGGGGGTTAGCCGGGCTAATTATTGTTCGGGGGGACTTGGATGAATTGCCAGAAATCCGGGCTGCCCAAGAGGAATTTTTTGTCCTCCAGGATTTTCGCCGCGATCGCCCGTCCCAGGGGATGATGGGCGCGCATATGAATTTAATGGCGGGTCGGGAAGGGGATCTGATTACCGTCAATGGCCTTTTTCACCCAGAAATCGCCGTGACCAAAGATTT
>JAYKIK010000161.1:0-10559 GCA_035284725.1 Synechococcus sp. | reverse complement strand
GAGGACTGGGCAAAGAGGAAGTCCCCGGCCAGCACGGCAATGCGGTTATCAAAAAGGCTATTGACCGTAGGCACACTCCGTCGGAGGGCCGCTTCATCCACCACATCATCATGGACGAGACTGGCGGTGTGGATCATTTCCGTAATTTCAGCGAGGCGACGGTGACGTTGGGTCAAAGGGCGATCGCCTAGGGTAGCCCGGGAAGCCAGAAGCACAATGGCCGGCCGCACTCGTTTCCCTCCAGCGGAGAACAGATGTTCTGCTGCGGCCCCCAAAATCGGGTGTCGGGCACTAATGAGCCGCGTCAGATTTTCACTGAGCTCCTTAAGGTCGGCTTCGACGGGAGAAAAAAGGGTAGTCGCTGAAATCATTATTAAGCCGAGGGAAACGAAATTTACGAAAATTTACATATCTTACATTGTATGGCAATAGATTCGTTTCAGCAGAAAACCAGCTCTTTTTGCCATCCTGCCTAACCTTCCATTACCTTCTCCCTCGGCTTTGTGGGGGCGATCGCCTTAAGAATTCAGGCCGTTTTCTTAAGTGTTACTGACGGATAGGGGGGAAGCGAGCGTCGTAAGGGTCGCAAGATCGACTTGCTCGACCAAGGGCGCATAACCCAGCCAGGCCTTAGAAGATTGGGCAAACTGTTCCGGACAGCCACTCACCGCAAACCGCGTGGGTTGGGGCGGTTCTGTATTTTTCCAGCCCATCAGTTCCAATTCCTGTTCCGTTGCCCGTACAACATATTCCGCCGGGTCAACACAGGTCACGTGGCTCGGCAAAATCGACTGAATTACACCAGATAGGTGACGGTAATGGGTACAGCCGTAGATGAGAGTGTCGATACCCCGCTCTAACAGTGGTTGCAGCCGTTTTTGGACAATGCGTTTGGTGTGGGGGTCGTTGATCCGGTTGGCTTCAATGAGGGGGACAAACTCCGGACAGGGCATCTGCCATACTGAGGCTTCTGGATTGACTTCGAGGATGGCATTTTGATAAGCGGAACTATTGACCGTTGCTTGGGTCGCAATCACTCCGATGCGTTTACCTTGGCTCACGGCTCCCCGGGCTCCGGGCAGAATCAGACCCAGGACAGGGGTTTTAAATTCTGAACGAATGACATCAAGGGCGATCGCCGAACTGGTGTTACAGGCCATCACTACCATCTTGACTCCCTGGGCTTCCATCCAGGTCAGGATTTCACGGACATATTGAATCAATTCTTCCGGGGAACGATCACCATAGGGGAGGCGGGCAGTGTCTGCAAAATAAATGACGGATTCCTGGGGGAGCTGTCGATATAAGGCCCGTAGGACGGTAATCCCCCCCAAGCCGCTGTCAAAAATGCCGATGGGGTGTTGCTGTTGGTTGCCCATAGATTCTCGTTCACACCAGATAAATTAAACAAAGATTAGCGCAGATTTAGGGAATTTGTGCTTATTCCCATGGTGGATTGCTGATTTGACTGCAACCATCCGACTTTAACGGACATTATTTTGGATATATTCCAAAATGCCCGCGGCGATCGCCTGGGCCATCTGACTCCGAAATGCCGGATCATTCAGACGGGGCGCATCTTCTCTGCCAGTGACGAAACCCACTTCTACTAGAGCAGAGGGCATAGAAGTATTACGGAGCACATAAAACCTTGCCGTTCTGACCCCCCGGTCTCGCATTTGGATCCGACGCAGAATATTCCGGTGGATAGTCTCGGCGAGGACTTTACCACTTTGGTGATAGTACACCTCCAGGCCATTGACTTCAGGGCGACTCATGCTGATGGCATTGGCATGGATACTGACAAATAGATCCGCATTGGCACTGTTGGCGAGTTGGGTACGACCCTCTAAACTGACGAAATAATCTGTGTCTCGCGTCAGGCGTACACTCACACCATTTTGTTGCAGAATGCGGCTGACTTCCTGGGAAATGGGCAGAATTACGTTTTTTTCCTGGAGACCGCCAATCCCGACGGCACCGGGATCCCTTCCCCCATGGCCAGGATCAATCATCACGAGAATGTTGCTGCGGGGGGGGCGAAAATTCGGTAGTGTCGCTTGGCTTTGGCTGGGCGGTGCGGCAGAAGCAGGAGGAACAACCAGTGCCTGGGGACGGTTCAGGTCGAGAACGAGAAACTGGTCATTGGGCTGGGTTAAGTTCCCGATTTCGACCCCCGCAGCGGGTTCAATCTGAACGAGAACAGAGTTAGAGGTTTCTTGACGAATGGCAATCCGCGAGATGGGGCTATCGCCTCCCCACTGGGGTCCCCGAACCGGTTCAGCAAGGCGAGCATTGTCAATGCGGATCTGGTATTGGCCTGCGTTACGATTCCAACTGCCATTGCCCTGGAGACGGTTGTTGCCCCGGATCACGAGTTGGGTACTGTTGCGAGCAAGATCGAGGGCTTCGACGATGGTCTGTTGGGGCTGTGCTTGGGATTGGGCGGTTGTCCCCTGTTGGGCTGGAATGGTGATCGCCCCTGTTGCACCGCGATCGCCCAGGTTGGCGGTTCCCCCTTCGGGGAGAAAAACAAGGCCCCCATCACCATAGGTAGTGTACAGTGCCCGCCATTTTGGACTACCTGGTTCGAGGTTGAGGGTAATGCGGGCTTCGGTGCGACTGGGTTGTTCAAATTTAATTTGGCGGACTTTGTAGCGATTGATCTCCAGGATCTGATTTTCAAGGCTGCGGGGTAACTGGAGGTCTCGGAGGGTGAATTCGAGGCGATCGCCCTTTTGCTCTGAGGTGATGCGGCTCCCGGGACGGGGTTCAATGTTTAACAGCAAACCCTGTTGAGTCACCCGAAGCAAATCATTTAAAAAGCTTTCCTCCCCGGAGGTAGGCAGATTCGCCTGGTTATTATTATTGGGGTTACTGGGGGTAGGATTGCTCAGGGCGGGGGCATTGTTAAAGAGTTCCGGCACAGCCTGGGTCGGGGGAAGAGCCGGGATGAGTTCTGGTTCTGGCAGGTCAACCACCCAATCCGTAGGCGATCGCCCTTCAAACTTAATTTGGTCGGGATTGAGAGTATAACCAGGGGCCAATTCCACTACTAATCGGGTGACATCCGGAGCAAACTGGCCAAGGCGCACACTGGTAATTTTGCCGCCATAACTCCGGTTAACTGTCGAACTTCCCAGCACAGTCCCTGGTAAATCGATCACTAAACGGCTGGGATCCGGAATCAGTTGGGCCTGGGGTTGCACCCGTTCATTAGTGCGGAACTGTAGTTGGCGGCGCTGGGTGTTAAATTCCCAAAAGACCAGTTGACCAGCCCAAGCTGGTAGTTGCCAGGAAGAAAGAGCGAGTAGGGTCAGAAAAAACCAGAAAAATCTCACAGTTAGAAGTCCTCGACTCACAAGGGAAAAGACCACGCCCTCAAGATTAAGTTACATCGTTGCGGTAAATGCGTTTGGATACCCTTACCGTCTTCCCAAGGGACGTGGCTCACTTGGATAAGTTTCAATGGGTTTCGGTGTTGCCCGGGACTTGGGCTGAATTATTGTAGCTTCTCCGGTGTCTCCCCCGTGGCGATCGCCCCCTGCTTTTCCTCCTTAAACACTAGGCGAAGGAAGGGAGGAGCCACAAAGGTTGTCAGAATCACCATCATAATAATCGCCGCTTCCGTTGACTCTGACAGGGCCCCACTGGCGGAACCAACCCCCGCAAACACCAGGCCCACTTCCCCCCGGGGAATCATCCCGACACCGATGGCGAGCTTGTTCAATTTCTCTTGGCCAAACACCGTAAAACCTGTGATCACCTTGCCGGCGATCGCCACTACGATTAAAAAGGCTGCAATGACCAACCCCTCACGGTTAGCCGCGACTGCCGGATTGAGTACACTCAAGTCAGTCTTCGCACCCACACAAACGAAAAAGATAGGGACAAACAAATCCGCAATGGGCAGAACCTGTTCCTCCAGTTCCCCCCGTTTATCCGTTTCCGCAAGAATTAACCCCGCCGCAAAAGCTCCTAGAATTGCTTCCAGTTGGATGATTGTCGCAATGTAAGCCAACACAAAGGCAAAGACCATCGAAACAATGAGCAACTGCCCCCGGGTTTTCATACCATTCACGAGACCCACAAACAATGGGTTCAGAAGACGACCTAAAATAATCGCTCCAATCAGAAATGCCCCGGCACTGACAATCAGCCAAATGGTACTGACAATCTGAACTTCCCCAGTCTTTGCCAAGCTGGCCACCACTGCAAGCACAATAATCCCCAGGACATCATCGAGCACCGCCGCCCCAATAATAATTTGTCCTTCCTTCGTTGTCAGTTGGCCCAACTCTGCCAGAACCTTAGCTGTAATCCCAATACTTGTGGCAGTGAGAGCAGCCCCAGCAAAAATAGCAGGCACGGTGTTGAGATGAAAAAGAAAGATCAAACCGGCAGTCCCCGCAGCAAAAGGGGCCACAACTCCGACCACAGCGACCACCGCTGCCTGGGGCCCCACTTTAATTAATTCCTGGAGGTCTGATTCAAGGCCAATTTCAAACAGGAGAATAATGACCCCTAGTTCTGCCAATACGGAAATCACTTCACTCTGGGTCGCAAAGACTGCCGGGGCGGCCTCCGGACTTAAACCAGCTGTACTCTGGAGAAACTGGATCAACACTGATTGAGATGCCTCAATGCCTCCCTCGGGAAACACTAGCAAACTAAAGGCTGAAACCCCCACCAGTACCCCACCAACAAGTTCCCCTAATACGGGGGGCAGATTAATCCGTGAGCACAATTCGCCGCCTACCTTACTGGCAAAGTAAATCACCACCAGACTCAGGAGGACTGCCGAAAGCACCATGGTGGGTTCCGCCGCTTCACCGGCGGGTGGGGCATTGAGAAGGAACGATTGAAGATATGGCATGAATTTTGACTACGAGGTAACAACAAGCGTAAAGACCAAAGGGCACTAATGCGATTCAGCTTCGGTCAGTAAATAGCAGTGCAGGAGTGGGATATCACTTTCTCGCGCATCTCACCAGATTAATTTAACAAACCCCCAGATTATTAAAGGGTTTATTATTGACGGATTTATCGGCAGCTTCTCATTTTGGGACAATAATGGAATGGGATTGTTGTCACTAACTACCATGTCAGAGCCGCTATTTCTCGTTGCTAATTTATTGTGTCGCGCCCCTGTCGATAATATTCAGGCGGAGGTGATCGCCCCCCAGACCTGTCTCCAAATGGCAGTACAGCCAACGGTGGGAGATTTGTGGCGAACGGGTTCCCATAGCTATCCCCGTTCTACCAGTCCTCGCTCTGGCCCCCAACTCTATGCCCAGCGTCTCAATGCTTTACTCCAAGGGCAAATCCAAACCAGCGTCAAAGCCGGTGCTAGTGTTCCTGAGCTATGGACAAGTGCGTCACCCCAACCCACTTATCAACAATGGCAGCAATTGTTGAATCAGGAAGCCCATTTAGTGGCTAAGCAAGCGCGACAGGATCCCCTAGGTATTTTGGTGGGGGACTCCTTGAGTATGTGGTTTCCGAATGACCTACTACCCAGCAATAAAATTTGGCTAAACCAGGGTATTTCTGGGGAAAATACAGGGCAAATCCTCGCTCGCTTGGGATATCTAAATGGCATTCAAGCCCAAAGTATTTACCTAATGGCCGGGGTTAATGATTTCAAACAGGGCATTCCTGAAATGACGGTACTTAACAATATCCGGAGTATGATTCGGTATTTGCGCTGTTACCATCCTGAGGCGGTGATTGTGGTGCAGTCATTACTGCCGACGAATTATGCCTATTTACAAGGGGAAAAAGCCACTTATCTCAATCGACAACTTCAGGCGATCGCCACAGAGGAAGGAGCCAATTATTTGAACCTGTATCCCTTATTTGCTGATCGTCGTGGTGCCCTGCGACGGGAACTAAGTACCGATGGCTTACATCTAAACCGTGCTGGCTATGAAATTTGGCGACAGGCTCTGCAGAATCTAGAAAATTGTTTAGATGAGTCGCCCCGTTAACCCAGCGATGGGGTGATGTGAAAGAATTTAGGCAATTTGTCGGGATGCTAATTTCTCGAGGTGAAGTTGGGATTCGTGGAGTAGCTGATGGCGGCCATCTTGGGGATTTTCTAGGGACGGCACTAGATTTTTTGCCTGGAGAGCCATGTGAAGTTGAAGTTGGGCAACGTATTCGCCCATGTCTTCGGCCCAGGGGTTCACTTGATGTTTAGCAGAGTAAATCGCAGTCATTGCTTCTCGCTTGTTTGAAAATGGTTCAAGTTCGCTGGCTATGAGGTTACCACGGCACCACAGGGACGGTGGCAGATCCAGGGAGAACTGCAATATTTCGCAATGGGGGCCGCAAAGTTTTGTGATACATCTTGATGATTTTTTGGAGAACTCCCCTAGGAGGCAGCGGCAATGTTCGTTTCAAATAGCTCCCGAAAGCGGATTTCGTCTTTATGGGGATCCGCTTGGCTCACTTTAACCTCTAGGCGATCGCCCAACGCCACAGACCGTTCAAAACGGTGGGGTAACTCTAAACCCAATTCTTCCAGGAGAATAATCCCTAAGCGTTCATCTTCCCGGAGCCAGCGTAAGACCATCCCCTGCCAGACTTGATCCGCATTGCGCCGGAGATATTCCAAGCTCCAATAACGATTCGTTTGACGCTCCACATGAACAGCTTCTTGGCTGGACGTGACCACGCTGTAGAGAATTTCCTTCAATTCATCCGCCGAAAAGGGCAGTGCATCCCCCCGCAAATGAGCTTTGATCTGGAAGTGGGCCAATAAATCCGTATAACGACGAATGGGGGAGGTCACCTGGATGTAGGAATCTAAACCCAAACTGGCATGGCGCACAGGATTGGTGCCCATTTCACTGCGGGGCATACAACGGCGCACGGCACAGGCTCGCACTGGCCCCGCAGGTAGTAATAACAGTTCTTCCTCGGGGGGGAGTTCCGGTTGGGGTTGTCCCCGGAAAGGCAACGGTAAACCATGGGTACTACCATAGTGACCCGCCACTTCTCCAGCGAGAATCATCATTTCTGCCACTAGTTCCCGGGAAATGGAACCATGGAGCACTTCGATGAAGATATTCTCATCCTGAACCTTAATGGAAGCTTCCGGCATCTTGATGCTAATGGAGCCTTGGGCATCTCGCCATTGCTTGCGTTTATGGGCAAAGTCGGCCAGGAGAGCAATTTCTGATTCTGCTTGGATCCGCAGATGGAGCATTTCATCCACGTCATCGTAGGTCAGGCGGTAGGTGGGCTTGACCCAACTGGGGGTAATTTCATAGTTGGCGATCGCCCCGTTCTCTGTGAGTAAAACACCGAAGCTCAGGGCGGCACAGACTTGTCCTTGGCGTAAACTCATCGGCCCCGTCGCCAGATCTTCCGGGAACATCGAAATCATCCCCGTGGGCAAGTAGAGACTGGTACTGCGACGGCGGGCTTCGAGATCGAGATCATCCCCTGGGGTAATCAAATGAGTCGGGTCAGCGATGTGAATCCAAACCTTATGGCAGCCGTCGTTTAGGGTTTCAATACTAAGGCCGTCGTCAATTTCTGAGGTACTTTCATCGTCGATGGTGTAGGTTTTGAGGTGGGTTAGATCTAGACGACTTTCCTTATCGGCATCACTAGGTAAGGCGGAAAGACGGGCATGGGACACATCGAGTACCTTCTGAGAAAATTTTCTGGGATAGCCACTGCGGCGGAGGGCAAGGTTTTCGTGGGGGCTCCACCAACCAAGGGCAACAAGGAGATTAAACCCATGTTCTACGGTAGGCGCTCTCCCCAAAAGTTCGAGCAGATCATGGGCTGCTTTCGCCGGTTGTTCTGGATAGAGAACAAACTTTTCTAAACTTTCGAATCGCTGGCGATCGCCTTCTTCCCAGTTCACATTACCGCCGGCGATCGCTTCATTTACCCGTTGAAGAAATTCTAGCCTTTCCCGTTCCTTTTGGGCTTCCACCTCTAGTTGGTGTTGGATTTCTCGCACCTGAGATTCAGGACGGGGCTCATAGTACTCCCCTTTGCGCTTGAAAAAAATCTTATCGTCCGCCAGCATCATGTGGCAGGCATAGCATTGCTGGGGCGTTTGCTCTGAGAAAAGAAGTTGTGCCAGAGACTCAGGGGTAGCCTTTTCGGCCGCCTCTACCAAAAATTCCCAAGCAACCTCTAGATTGTCCGGTTCAAAAAAAGCTTGGCTTTCGGCGAGAAAGCTGGCGATCACACCTGGATCATAGGGGGAACCCGCTACTGTGTATTCAACCCGTTGGGGGCGCAACTTGTGGGATTGCCCCCGTTCATCAATGACGATCCAGTCTTTTTTTCCTTCAGGACGCTCAGCCACAGCAAGGACTCGTTCCCCCTGTACCCTGAACTCAATCAGTTGTCCTTTTTCCACCAGCTTTGTTGCCTAACGCGACTATACAAAAGCAATCCTAAAAATGACCCATAGAATTGCTTGGCATCACTTTAGCCTTCTTTGTTGATGAAGGGCAACAGAGCCAGCATCCGGGCCCGCTTGATGGCAGTGTTAACATCCCGTTGTTGACGGGCGGTCAAACCAGTGATTCGACGGGGGAGAATTTTACCGCGCTCAGTGATGAATTTACGCAGCAGTTCGACGTCTTTGTAGTCGATGGGCTGGCTGGGGGGAATGGGGGACAGACGTTTACGGTAGTAGGCCATGGTTAATAGATAACGATAAAAATAAAAAGTTCGTTAATAAAATTTCAGTAGTAAGTGCTTTACTTGATCTCTTTGTGGATCGTGTGAGCGTTACAGTGCGGGCAGAATTTTTTGATTTCGAGCCGCCCGGTGGTATTACGACGGTTCTTGCTGGTGGTATAGCGAGAAACGCCGTTGGAACGCTTGTTGGTATTGGTGCGACATTCAGTGCATTCGATGGTGATCGTGATGCGGACGCCTTTTTTGCTTGCCATAATTTTTTACAAGATTAGCGGTTTTAGATCGCTAAGGTTTACACACAAATTTCTATTTTTGCATATTCTGTCGAAGCTCGGCAAGGATTTGTTTGAGGCGTAAATCAAGGGAAAAACCGCGCTGGGTTTGGATCATATAGGTTTCGGCGATCCGGTCATGGAAGGCTTGGTTAAATTCTTCGTCGGCGATCGCCACCCCACAGGAGGCCAATAGGGGGGAAATTAACAAAATTAGAGAAATCCCATTTCCCATCAGGAAAAAACTTTGGATCCCATACATTGCCAGCATCGCGGCCAAGCCCAAAATTCCTTCCCGTTTACTGAGGCTGACTATTTCCGGCACTCGATAGCGCACATCGATTACTTTCATGTCAAAGGCCCAACTGCCCAAGCTTTGTCCCTGGTTGCGACTGACGAGAAAGACCCGTAGGCCAAACCAAACGACGAGAAAAACTAACCATTGGAGGGTAATGCCCCCCAGGCCGCTAATGATCCAGGCCACGAGGAAATCCACAAAAAAAGCCCAAAAACGGCGATCGAGGGGAACTTTTGGAAAGCGGCGGACGGGGCGATAGTCTTCTTCGTCGTACATCGGCACGGGGTGGAGAACAGAGGGATAGGGATGGAATGCTCCCATTGTAGAGGTTTGGGGAAACGGAAATTTGTTTTGTGGCGTGGTTACAACGGCAGGGGATGCGATCGCCAACCCTGGGGATTTTTTTCGAGGGATCGCCAGGTTTTCCCTTCCGGTTGCCGCTGGAGATAAACATCGAAAGCATTACGGCGGCGGGTTTCATTGCGCTGGGACGCAAAGTTTAAAGTCAAGTCATAGGTGCCCTGGAGATGGTACACCGGCAGCTTTTGCAGGAAGAAGGAGTCTAGCTGCTTGACCTGGATATTTTTGAGCTCCAAATTGGGCGGGGAAGCGGCAATAGTTTGACTGAGCTGTTCATAGTGAACTTGAAGCTTGGTGGCGATCGCCCGTTGAATCACGCTACCATCGGGGGCAAATTCCCGGGGTGCAGCGGCGATGGTACAACCTCCCACACCCAACAAAATTAGACAGAGGCTAATCATTACTAGCCAATATTGCCCCAAGCGTAGTCCTTGCGGACGCAATTGGAGCGCCTGTAAATCCTTCGGAAAAAAATCTTTATCTGTACCCTGGGGAAATGTCACAATGGCAATTGTTGCTCAACAGTCTTTATCCTATCTGTTAATCCTATGTTGCTAAAATCCACCACCCGTCACGTCCGCATTTACACCGCCGAAATTCAGAAAAATGAATTAGTGCCCAGCGAAAAAGTCCTTACGTTAGATGTGGATCCCGATAACGAGTTTATCTGGCCCGAAGAAACCCTCCAGAAGGTTTACCGTCAGTTTGATACCCTCGTCGAGAGCAACAGTGGTGAAGATTTGACGGAATACAATCTGCGGCGGATCGGATCGGATTTAGAAGGGTTTATCCGCGAGCTACTTCAAAATGGAGAGCTTCGCTACAATCTCGATAGTCGTGTGGCAAATTTCAGTATGGGTTTACCGCAGATGGATCATCCGGACAGCCGTGGTGCTTACCTGCAGTAACAGAAGTCTCACAAAATCACTTCACAAAAAGCCCACAGATTCTAA
>JAYKIK010000160.1:0-12928 GCA_035284725.1 Synechococcus sp. | reverse complement strand
ACCCTATTGATCCCCATCTGATTGGCGCCTAGGTAGCCATAAAAATATACGCTGTTAGCTCCCCGCAGCCATAGAAAAAAGTAGCAGCAAGTTCCTGCCCAACTATTAAACCATCTGTCTATTTCTCTTTTTTTGATTAATTCATTTTACATGCGCTATACAGTAACTTATAAATATGAGATTATTTTTACATCGTTGCTGTTGTCGAGGTTCATGCCTAGATCCATTGCTATTAATAGGAGATATATTTCTGACCTGAAACAAGCTTTAAAGAAAAATGGTTTTCCCAAACAACAGCTCCTCGCTGAAGATCTCGGTATTTCCCTTTCTACGGTCAGTAATTTTCTTAATGGACGCCCCGTCGATTTCCTTAACTTTATGGAAATTAGTGAACGGCTGGGTAAAGAATGGAAAGATATCGCTGATTTTGAAGATGAGGCGATCGCCCCAGAGCCAGCCACCCCTAATCCGAGAACCCATGAGCCGATCGAACTGGATTACCCCAACTACATTCGGCGATCGCCCGTCGAAGAACAAGGTTTGACAACCATTCAACAGGAAGGCTCCCTCCTCAGAATTAAAGCCCCCCGCAAGATGGGCAAAACCCTGCTCATTAACCACCTCTTAACGGCCATCAACCACGAGCCCTATCACATCGTCAAAATTGATCTTCAGCAAGCTGCCCAGAATATCCTCGCTGACAGCAATCGCTTCATCCGCTGGTTTTGTTCCGTCGTGACCCGCAAGCTCAAACTTGACAACTGCTTAGACGAATATTGGGAAGACGACCTCGGTACCAACTACAACTGCACCATCTATTTTGAAGAATATCTCCTGCAAGAAACCCAAAATCCCATCATCATCGCCCTAGATAACGTTGACCGTCTCTTTGCTTACACGGACGTCGCCCCAGACTTTTTTCTCCTCCTGCGCTCCTGGCACGAAGAAGCTAAAATTCGTAACCCTTGGAAAAAACTACGCATCATCATCGCCCACGCCACAGAAGTATATTTAACCCTCAAAGTTACCAATTCCCCTTTTAATGTGGGGGTGCCCCTAGAACTGCCAGAATTAAGTCTTGAACAGAGCAAAGCCTTCTTCGAAAAACATCATCTAGACATTCCAGACCACAAATTTTCCCAAATCTATGACCTGATCGGTGGCCATCCCTATTTTCTTCAAAGCATTGTCCATAGCCTACAAGACAAACAGCAATCTCTCGCAGAAATTCTCACCACTTGCACGACCGACGCCGGAATTTATAGAAGTCACCTCCGGGGCCTCTATGCTGTCTTAGAAGAGTATCCCCATTTGAAAACCTTGATGGCTGAGTTGATCACCACCACCGAACCCTTAGCGGTCACTCCCATGGATGCGTTTTATCTAGAGAGTTTGGGGTTGGCGATCGCCTCTGGCAATAAAATAAAACTGAGTCGTAATCTCTATCGTCATTATTTTCAGAGTAGCTGGAGCATCTAAGCACCATGGTGGAGCCCCTCAAAGAAGCCAGTCCCTACCAAGTTGGTGGCTCCCTCTCTCCCCAGGCCAATACCTATGTCACCCGCCAGGCAGACGAACAACTTTACCAAGCCCTCAAAAACGGTCAATTTTCCTACGTACTCACCTCCCGACAGATGGGAAAGTCATCCCTAAGGGTACGTACCATGGCTCGCCTAGAAGCAGAAGGTTATTGCTGTGTAGCCCTTGATTTCTCCGCCCTCGGTACCGAAAACCTCCAACGCAGCGGTTGGTACAAAGGGTTGTTTTATGACCTGGTAAAAAAATTTCACCTCGATAAAACCATCAACCGTCGCCAGTGGTGGCAGGAACGGGACGAACTTGCCCCAGTACAACGCTTCTACGAATTTTTTCGTGAGGTTTTACTACCCAATATTTCAGCGCCGATCATCATTTTTATCGATGAAATTGACACCGTCCTAGGACTGCCATTCAGCGTAGATGACTTTTTTATCTTTATCCGTTCCTGCTACAACGAACGGGCAGATAACCCGGAGTTGGCGCGCCTTGGTTTCGCCCTCTTCGGCGTAGCCACCCCTGCCGATTTAATCCAAAACAAACGACGCACCCCCTTCAACATTGGTCAAGGGATCGAGCTCCATGGTTTTGGCACAGCTGAAAGCAAACCCCTCATGGCAGGCCTGATCGAAGTTAGTGAAAATCCCCAAGACCTGCTGCAAGAAATCTTGGCTTGGACTGGGGGACAACCCTTTCTCACCCAAAAGGTCTGTGCCTTAGTTCAGCAGCAAAGAACCTTAATCCCCAGGGGTCATGAAGCAACATGGTTAGCAGATTTTCTCCAGGAGCATTTAATTCGGGATTGGGAGCGCCATGACGAACCAGAGCATCTGCGCACCTTACAAAATCGTATTCTCTCCGACAACCGTACCGCTGGTTTGCTTTTGGGGTTATACCAACGGGTGTTAATGGATGAATTAGTGCTGCGGGGTAATGAAGAGGAAACCCTATTACGACTCACCGGCTTAATCGCAAAACGGGAGGGGAAATTTGAAGTTTTCAATGCCATCTATGCACAAATTTTCAACCTAGAGTGGGTGCAGAAGGAGTTTCAAAATTTACGCCCCTATGGAGAGAATTTCCGTGCCTGGGTTGAATCAGGATACCAAGACGAATCTCGTCTCTTGCGAGGGCAAGCACTCTTGGATGCGGTAGATTGGGCAAGCCGAAGTAAAGTTATTTCTCCAGATGATTATCGTTTTCTGAATGCCAGTCGAAACCAAGAACAAATTCTCACCAATGAAAGATTAGAATTTGAGCGTCAATCAAGGGCTGCACTACAGAAAGCAAGGGAAGCAGAAATCGAAAAGCAAGAAGCAATTCAACAGGCCAATATTACCCTTTTAAAGACAAAAGAAAGGCTGCAAAGACAACTCCATAGAGAGAACCCTGACATTATCCTCAATGCACATTTTGAGGAGTTCAAAAAATATATTTATTTCCAGACCCTCGAAAGAATCAAGATACTTAATAAGTGGACTATTATTGTTTCGGTTTTTCTATTTTACTTTTTTGACTATCAAACCTTCAAAGGAGGCCTATGGGAAACGAGTGAGGCTTATGCTCATGTCTTTATTTTGAGGACAATCTTAGTATTGAGCTTGGGCTTATATCAATTGGTGTATCAAAAAAATACTCCCTGCTCCCATAAGGATATTAGTTTAATTCACTATTGCTTGGCTTTGTTTGAGGTTGTCTTGGTCACAACAATGGGAACACTATTTACAGTCAAGAATAAACCCATTATTCTTGATATCTCAATATATGCGATCACTCTTTTTACCGTTGCTTCATCCTTTATTTTGCCAAATCAGACAAGGGTATATATCTATATAGCTTCGTTGGCATTTTTGTTTTTTAGTTTTTTCTCGATGGACATTGACAGTACCATCGTATCTTCGCTAATTGCTAATTCTATTTTTATCGCAGCGGTATGCTTTCTAGTTGATCGATTCACCTATATGCAAGAGCGGAGAAAGTTTATCTCTATGAAGATCATTGAAGCGGAGAAAGATATCATTGAGGAATCCCTTGACCAGTTGGTTGAGATTTCCATCAAAAAAGAAACATTTACCCCATAAAAGTGAGCAATAAGGCTTTTGTGAATCTTCTCTAAATACCGATAAACGCAGGGGTGATGCTTGGGATATCCAATCACCGACAAAAATGTTTGCAGGGATCCTCTAGGGAGATCACCCTTCTCTGATAGACTTTGGGGTGTTTACAAAAAAAGCTAAATGACTGGTGGTTTCGATCAACAGTCGCAGTCTGGAGGATAACAAGCGTGGAAAGCACCCTCGGTTTAGAAATTATTGAAGTTGTTGAACAAGCGGCGATCGCCTCTGCCAAATGGATGGGGATGGGCGAAAAGGACACCGCCGACCAAGTAGCTGTCGAAGCCATGCGGGAACGGATGAACCAAATCCACATGCGTGGCCGGATTGTGATCGGTGAAGGGGAACGGGACGATGCGCCTATGCTCTACATCGGTGAAGAAGTGGGTATCTGCACCCGTGAAGATGCAAAATCCTACTGCAACCCCGATGAACTGATTGAAATTGACATCGCCGTTGACCCCTGCGAAGGGACTAACCTCGTTGCGAATGGCCAACCCGGTTCCATGGCAGTACTCGCTATCTCCGAAAAGGGCGGTCTGTTCCATGCCCCCGACTACTATATGAAGAAGTTGGCTGCCCCCCCAGCGGCAAAAGGTAAAGTGGACATCCGCAAATCTGCTACCGAAAACATCAAGATTTTGTCTGAATGCCTCGGTCGTGATCCCCAAGAACTCGTGATCGTTGTGATGGATCGTCCCCGCCACAAGGATCTCATCAAAGAGATCCGTGCCACTGGTGCCCGTGTTCGTCTGATCAGTGATGGTGACGTTTCCGCAGCAATCTGTGCGGCGTTCGCTGGTACTAATATCCATGCCCTGATGGGTATCGGTGCGGCTCCTGAAGGGGTGATCAGTGCTGCGGCTATGCGTTGTCTCGGTGGTCACTTCCAAGGTCAGTTGATCTACGATCCCGCCGATGTGAACACTCCTGAAAGTGCTGGCTGGAGCCGTGAAGAAAATATCGAGCGTCTCAAGTCCATGGGCGTTACTGATCCTGACAAAGTTTACGAAGCAGAAGAACTCGCTTCCGGTGAAACTGTTCTGTTTGCGGCTTGTGGGATTACCCCCGGTACACTGATGGAAGGCGTCCGTCTGTTCCACGGTGGGGCGCGTACCCAGTCTTTGGTGATCTCTAGCCAATCCATGACTGCTCGCTTCGTTGACACCATTCACATGTGGGACAACCCCCAAACCATCCAACTCTAAGCATTGAAGGATTGTCGGGGCTTCGACTTCGCTCAGCCCCTACGGAGAAATCATTTAGAGCCTCTTTAAATAGTCTTTTTTTTACGTTAAAGGCGATCGCCTCTCCGGGGGATTGCCTTTTTTTTGTGGCCATTCTCCAATTAGGGGCGACCATGAACTTAAATAAATTTTCTTTACAAAACCTTTTGAGGGGAAATGCTCGAAGACTACATTGCATAGGAAGTTAAAAAAATCCTTTAATAGAACTCTGCGCTTCCCTTAGATGTTGAAGCCCTAGAGAGATAAATCCTTTAGAGAAAACCCATGAATATCGTTGTTGTTGGCCTGAGTCATAAAACGGCCCCCGTCGAAATCCGCGAAAAACTCAGTATTCAAGAAGCGAGAATGGATGCGGCGATCGCCCACCTCAAATCCTATCCCCACATCGAAGAAGTCACCGTCATCAGCACCTGTAACCGCCTGGAAATCTATGCCGTCGTCCAGGAAACAGAACAGGGGGTACGGGAGATTTGCCAATTCCTCGCCGAAACCGGTCAACTCCAACTGAATCGCCTACGCCGTTACCTGTTCACCCTGCTCCACCAGGATGCCATTCGTCATCTTCTACGGGTGGCTGCGGGGCTAGAAAGTCTCGTCCTCGGGGAAGGTCAAATCCTCGCCCAGGTCAAAACCGCCCATAAACTCGGCCAACAACACAAAGGATTAGGGCGGCTCCTCGACCGGATGTTTAAACAAGCCATCACCGCCGGAAAACGGGTACGCAGCGAAACCAACATTGGTACCGGGGCCGTCTCCATCAGTTCCGCTGCCGTGGAATTGGCCCAAATGAAAGTCAAGGATCTTTCGGAACAAAAAATTGCGATTATCGGTGCCGGTAAAATGTCTCGCCTGTTGGTGCAACACCTCATTTCCAAAGGGGCAGAGGACATCACCATCGTCAACCGTTCTGAACGGGGCGCCCAGGATCTCGCCAAAAAATTTCCCGATGTGGATTTGCAGTTAGAACTGTTGCCGGAAATGTTTAATGTGGTCAAACACGCCGACATCGTTTTCACGAGCACCGGCGCCACAGAACCGATCATTGACCGCGCAAAACTCGAACCCCTCAACCTCAGAAAATTAATGCTCATTGACATCTCTGTGCCCTTGAACGTGGCCGCTGATGTGGAAGAAATCGCCGGGGTTCATCTTTACAATGTGGACGATCTCAAAGAAGTGGTTGCCCAGAACCAAGCTTCCCGCCGCAAAATGGCCGAAGAAGCTGAAGCCCTCCTCGAAGAAGAAGTAGAAAACTACATCCAGTGGTGGCAGTCCCTTGAAACGGTACCGACCATCAGCTCCCTCCGCAGCAAGATTGAAACGATCCGCGAGCAGGAACTGGAAAAAGCCCTGTCACGCCTGGGGGCTGAGTTTGAAGAAAAACACCAGGAGGTGATTGAAACCTTGACTAGGGGCATTGTCAATAAAATTCTCCACGATCCGATGGTGCAACTGCGGGCCCAACAGGACATCGAGGCGCGGCGGGTCTGTCTCCAGTCGTTACAGATGCTCTTTAATCTCGAGACGGAAGAAGCGGTTTAGACGAAAACCCCCGGGGACAAAATTTCTGGTTTGGCTGGGGTTTTCGTTAGGATGATGAACGCGAAAGCTCCGGCTTTTTTTTGCATATTTATTTTGAATGAATCTCTCCGGTGAACTTAATGATCAAAATGTTCTGGAAAAAGGCGATCGCCATGGTGTTGGTCGTCTGCAGTTGTATCCTCACTGCCTGTAGTGGGGTCGGTAGTCTTCAGGGTTATAGCAATGGTACCTATGGCTATCAGTTTCTCTATCCCAATGGTTGGATTCCCGTCAACGTGAGCAACAGCAGCAGTGGTGTTGACGTGGTGTTCCGGGATTTAGTGGAATATTCCGAAAACCTGAGTGTGATCATCAGTGATGTGCCCGCCGACAAAAAACTCGCAGAATTGGGGACCCCCACCGATGTCGGCTACCGGTTTATGAAAGAAGCCAGCCAAAATAGCGATCGCCAACCGGAACTCCTCCGGGCCGAAAGCCGCGCCGATAAAGACCAGACTTATTACACCCTTGAATATCGCGTCACCCTCCCCGATGGCCAGACGCGCCATGACCTCGCCACCGTTGCCGTGAAATTAGGGAAGCTCTACACCTTCAACCTTTCTACCCGTGAGAGCCGTTGGCCCCAGGTTGAAAAACTTTTTAATACAATGGTGAATTCTTTTAAAGTTTAGGGCAGGATTTGCCTTTTACTGATCCCAGGGATCACCCACCTGGGTATGCTGTAATGGCATCTACTTCGCATCCCCTTGCATCGCATTTTCTAGCGTTATGGAATTCGTCCTTGCCTCCGCTTCCCCTGCCCGCCGTCGTCTTCTCCAGAGCATAGGCATCGATCCCGCTGTCCATGTGAGTCATTTTGACGAATCTCAAATTCACCATGATGATCCTGGCCAATTGGTAGAAGCCCTCGCTGCCGCCAAGGCGAAAACCGTTGCCCAACATCGTCAAGGATCGGTCATTCTGGGCTGTGATTCGGTGCTCGCTGTTCGGGGAGAAATTCTCGGGAAACCTAACTCCCCCGCAGAGGCGATCGCCCGGTGGCAAGGGATGCGCGGCCATTACGGTCTACTCTATACGGGTCATGCCCTCGTTGATCAAACCAAAAACCAACATCTCGTGCGCCGTGGCATCACAAAAGTATATTTTGCCCCCATTGATGACAATACAATTACGGCCTACGTTAATAGCGGCGAGCCCCTCCAATGTGCTGGGTGCTTTGCCCTCGAAGGAAAAGGCGGGCTCTTTATCGAAAAAATCGAAGGCTGCCACAGTAATGTGATTGGCCTGAGTTTGCCCCTCCTGCGGGAAATGCTGGCCCAACTCGGTTACAGCATCAGTGATCTTTGGTGATAGATTCACCAACGGGACCAAATCCCACGGCCCTTAGCACGATGTTACATTTACTGGCATTTTGCGAGCGGTATTCTAGCAATGGGATATTCTGAAAAACAACAGTAATCATTAACGATAAACACCATCCCAGATCCATGCCCCATCAGCCACTTCGGGGCCAATGAGTGACTAAGGAGAACCCCCACCATGCCCCTGAGCGATGAATTTAAGCAAGCCCTCCGTAGCGGCGATCTTTCCAAGGCCTTCACGATGGTGGCGAGCAAGGCAACATCCCTCAACATCACAACCCGCATTGTTCGACAACCAGGCCAGGGCGAAACCTATGACCCCGATACCAGCCTCCACACCCAGATCGACTTGATCAACGGCACCATCGAAAACGAGGTGGGTGAGGCGCTCCTTAACAATCAGCAGTACCAAAACCTCCAGCATTTCCACCAGCAACAGGTCGCCCAGGGTAATCGCAAAATTCAAGAGAACTTTCAGGGTCTACAACAGCTTTTTCAGTTATTGGTCACCCTCCAACAATATGACCGTCTCCTCAATGCCGAAACGCCATTAGATCTCAAATTCCTGGAAGTCCCCAACCAAACCCTTGCGGCCCAGACGGTCAAGGTCATCGAACCATTCCCTGAGACCCGCCCCCAGGATCAATCCCCTACACCCCTAGAACCCGTTAACACACCAGCAGCCCCAACTAATGCAGTGGAGGAAGCTGATGCGGACCCCCCAGAAGCCCTCAACTTCCTGGATGATTTTGCGGATCTGGCCCTTGACGAAGAACCCGAGAGCGATGCCCTAAATGACGCCTCTTTAGACGTTAAAGAGTGGGACAATGCCATTGATGAAATCCCTGGGCCCTGGAATGAAGCAGAGGATGCAGATATTTACATCCCGACCTTAGCGGATTTTGAACCGGATGATTTTGAAGAGGATGACACGACTGACGCTCTAGCAGGGATAGAGGATCTAGACGAGCCTGGCGCTGACCAGATAGTTGCTGATACGGCGGATCTGGACACAGTGGATGACGAGGCTCTCTTTAGTTTCCTGAATCGGGATTGGCACAAGCACCCAGCGGTCACAGAGGTGACTTCCCTAGATGACCCAACAGCGACGCCACAACCGGAATTATTAGACTTACCCCCTTTACCAGAGGATTGGTTAGAGCAGGAATTAGCCACAGAAGAAATTTCTCCTACAGATGACACTACTGCAGCAGCAAATTTTGCAGACGATCTCGGGCTCGGGGAATTACCAGAAGATGAATTGGGCGATCGCCTCAGTGAGGAAATAGCGGATATTAGGGCTTTGGAACTAGAGGATCGCTCTCAGGAAGAAACCTTAGACACTGCTGAATTAGAAACCATTGATGATCTATCGGACGAAGAATTAGCGGCCCTTGATGATGCAGACTTTGATTCCCTACTGGGGGTAGATCCTTTTGGAGACAATGGGGCGATCGCCGCAGAATCAACAAACCTCCCCCTAGATTTGGCAGATTTAGATGCCCTTGACTTAGAACCCAGCGGCCTAGCAGGTGATCGCCTCGGCACCTTACAAGACCCCGAATCAGACCCAGACTCCCTTGCCTTTGATGCCGATTTCGACCCGGATCACTCTGATTTTGAAGATGATCTGGACTTGGATGATGACTTTGACTTTGGTCTGACTGATACTGCTGCCCCCACGATGAGCACCGATATCGCCGAAGCCCCCCTGGAGCTGGAGAAGCTAGACCTAGGCTTTGACGATTCCCTTGGTGAACTAGATGACCTAGGAGCCACGGGTGATGAAGATTTCTTGGATGCACCGATGGATGATACTTCCTCAGGTGATAAAGCTCTATTGGATCTTGATCTGGGGGATATGTCCGATATTGACCCAGAGAATTTCGACACCTTAGGGAAGCTTGATCTGGGGCTAGACCCCGGCAAGGAAACGATTTTTCAAGTGGATGAACCCCAGAAAGAGTCTAGTCCTGACGCTTTAGATGATTTAGAGCTCGATAGTCTGGATCTCGATTTGGATACCAGTATGTTGCCTGCGGAAACAGCAGATCTTGCGGCAGATCTTTGGGACGATGCACCTGGAACGGATCAGGAACTGTTGTCCTTGGACGATGTCTCGGCGGATCTGACTGAGTCAAATTCCGAGGGAGACTTAGATGACCTGACCTTTGATGATTTAGGAGATTTGGAACTTGCCATTGATAACGATGGTTTAGATCTGGTGATCATAGATGAACCTCCAGCAGTATCTAGTCCTGACACCTCAGATGATTTAGACCTCGATAGTCTGGATCTCGATTTGGATGCCAGTATGCTCCCGCCGGAAACCATGGATCTTTGGGCCGAGACGGAGGAACCCGCCCAGGCTATGCCTGACCCAGAGGATATCAATGGTTCATCTAGTGGCAATTTGAATGAGTTTGCAGATGATAGTTGGCTCGATAGCCTCGACCTCTCTGGGGAACTGGAAGCAGACTTAGGAATTGCGTTAGATGATCCGGGTAAAAGTACGGGAGAAAGTAACTTTAATGGGGAGGAGGACGATGGCAGCTGGGATAGCCTCGCCGCCACGGACATAACCCTAGATGACACCGATTGGGATGACCTCGCCGAAAAACCAGCCCCTCCGGAGGATGATGTGGCGATCGCCTTTCCTGAGGACTTAGGCCTAGACTCAGATCTGGGTGACCTTGGGGATTTAGAAAACTTTGACTTTGATGGCTCTGGCCTAGAAGACCTGGATTTTGATCCCGATTCCCTACAACTTCTGGAAGAAGAATCCTCCCAATGACTTTGCATTGCTGACCCCTGCATCCCCCTTGTTGGTATTCCATGAACCCTGTTCTGTCCACCGCCCAGCACTCCCACAAGCTTCAACCCCTGGAAGCGACCCAACGGTTTATCCAAGGTTTAAAGCAAATTTGTTTTGACGCAGTCTCCTTCGAGGTGGACACCATGGTGGTGGCAGCCATTTCAGGACAGCGGTTTATTCCCCAGGAAGTCTATGGTGAGCTTTATGATTTAGATCAAGACAGTCTCGAACGGCAACATTGTCCCCCAGGTTTAAGCGCGGCTTACCTCGATCTCCGGAAGCAACTCACCCAGCAATACCATCGCCTTTTACAAGACCCCGATAGCTTACTCTATGACCCCATAGGGGCTGTTTGTGACAGTCTTTCCCTGCCCCCTTTACCTAGGCCTGCCGGGGACGCCTCGGAAATTCAACGGTTGCAACATCTGTTAGGCGATCGCCAATTTCTTTGCTGTCTCCGCACCCTCGGGGAGATCAAAATGAGCCTCGACCAACAACAACGGCATACCGATGCCACGACAGAATCTACCCCCATCTATGCTAAAACCGTTCTGCAATTGGACGGCACCATCACCAACACCTATACCGAAGCTCTCCTAAGCCATCCCCACTGTCCACTGATTCTCCAAACCCACCAATACAATATCCAGGCCAGCGAACAACAATGGCACAGCATTCTCAATTTTTTAATAAGTCTCCTACAAGGGACAATGCAACGGCCCCTAACCTCTAAAAATAAGCCCAGATCCTAAGGCGATCGCCCCAAACCAAATCCTCCACTCCCCCCTCCGCCCGTGACCGTCTCCGCTAGTTCCTACATCCACCTCGATCAAGAACGCCTCACGCCGCAGCACACCGTCTGCCATGGGGTTATCTTTACCCTGGATCACGACGATCTCCGCCAACTTTTAGCCTTGAAGCAGCGGGGGGAAACCCTGACCTTTAACGATGAGTTCCGCTGGGCCTGGCAACGTTATGCCTTCCTCCAGGAAAACAATGCCCTCCAGACTTCCCTTTCCTTTTTACTGCGCTATGAAGGAACCGATGTTTACAAAATTCTCCTGGGGTTCGATGGGAAAGCCCTCTGTCAGATTGCCCAAGATCTTTTGCCTTCTCCTTCCCTCTACCACAAGCTGATGGAGATCCAAGGTTGGCTTCTAGCCCAGCTTCTGGCCCAATTACCCTGGCAGGGAAAAGGTTTTTTACTTCCCCTGGGGGCCTGGTTAGGGGCGATCGCCTTAGTCCTACTGAGTCTCCTTTTGGGATGGCCCGTCCTTATGGCACAACCGCTCTTATTGGTTCTATTACCCGTTGTGCTGGGTTTACTCGGTTGGGGCCTGCAAACCCTGTTTCGGCAATGGCGACCCTCCTTGAAACGATGGCTTCTGTCCCAAATTCTCACCGGCTATTTTTCCCGCAGCTATGGCCTCAGAAGTAAAGGAATCAGGCTCCTGCAGGTTCTCTAGGTCAAAGGTAGACATCGATCCACTAACATTTTCTACCCTTTTTCACGATCGGCCCCATAGTACCCACAGGATCGGTCAGGGAATAAAAATAATTTGTTAGGATGGGAGGCTACATATTCCTTGTTCCGCAGTTTTTTGCAACCCCATGGCAGATCAGAAAAAACCCATCAAATTGGTTAGTGACAATCGTCAAGCCCGGTTCCAGTATGAAATTCTCGAAACCCTAGAGGCCGGGATCCAACTCAAAGGAACAGAGGTCAAATCGGTGCGGGCGGGCAAGGTCAACCTCCGGGATGGTTATGTGTTGATCCGGAACAATGAAGCTTGGCTCCTCAACGTGCATATTTCCCCCTACAACGCCAGCGGCGACTACTTCAACCACGAACCAAAACGCGATCGCAAATTACTCTTACACAGCAAAGAAATCCGCCGCCTCATCGGGCAACTAGAACAAAAAGGTCTGACCCTTGTGCCCCTGAAAATGTATCTCAAAGGGAGCCTCGTTAAAGTCAGCCTGGGTCTAGGCCGCGGGAAAAAGCTCCACGATAAGCGCGAAACCATCAAACGGCGTCAGGACAGTCGGGAAATGGCCCGGGCCCTCAAACGTTACTAAACAGCCAGATCCCACCGGTCAATCACCCTAGAGGATCAGAAGTTCTCCAGAAAAAAGGCGATCGCCAAAACCCGACAAAACCATTCGTCAAAAGGGTGAATGTATCCTAAGATTGTCAGATAAGAGAATTAATTTTCTTGACAAAATAACGAATAAAATAAGCAAGTAAGATAGGAGGACATCTATGGCTCTCGTCCCAATGCGTTTGCTCTTAGATCACGCCGCAGAAAATGG